>JBOGIC010000385.1:0-2667 GCA_050744985.1 Acidimicrobiales bacterium | reverse complement strand
GAGTTCGTGGCCACGACCTGGCGGCTCGCCAAGATGAACCTGGCGCTGCGAGGCATCGACGCCAATCTCGGCGATCGGGCGGAGGACAGCTTCCACCGCGACCTCTTCGCCGATCTGCGGGCCGACTTCATCCTCGCCAACCCGCCGTTCAACAAGGACGACTGGTACAGCGCCGACCTCGCCAACGACGTGCGCTGGCAGTACGGCCGCCCGCCGGCCAGCAACGCCAACTTCGCCTGGGTGCAGCACTTCGTGCACCACCTCTCACCGTCCGGCGTCGCCGGCTTCGTCTTGGCCAACGGCAGCCTGTCATCGAAGCAGTCCGGCGAGGGTGAGATCCGCCGCCGGCTCGTCGAGGCGGACATCGTCGACTGCATCGTCGCCATGCCCGAGAAGCTCTTCTTCAATACGGGCATCCCCGTCTGCCTGTGGTTCGTCGCCAAGAACCGGGCCAACACCGGCTTCCGCGACCGGCGAGGCGAGGTGCTGTTCATCGACGCCCGCAAGCTCGGCCGAATGGAGACCAGGACGTTGCGCGTGTTCGACGACGCCGATGTCGCCAAGGTCGCCGGCACCTACCACGCATGGCGTGGGCGGGACGGTGGCGAGAAGTACGTCGATGTGCCCGGCTTCTGCAAGGCCGCGGCGATCGAGGAGATCGCCGGGCACGACTTCGTGCTGACCCCCGGCCGCTACGTCGGCGCGGCGGAAGCCGAGTCGGACGGCGAGCCCATCGAGGAGAAACTGGCGAGGCTACGGAAGGAGCTGTACGCGGAATTCGACGAATCGGATCGGTTGCAGCAGGTCATCCGGGAGCGCCTCGAAGGAGTCCCTGGTGAGTGACGGTGTCTTCGGGCCAGGAACGCCCTGGCATGTGACGACGCTTGGACGTCTTCGCGAACAGGGCCGACTCAGCATCCAGACCGGGCCCTTCGGTAGTCAACTCCATTCGTACGACTATGTCGATGACGGGATCCCGACCGTGATGCCTGCAAACATTGGCGACAACCGAATCGTCGATGACGACATCGCGCGGATATCCCCCGCGGACCTTGAGCGTTTAGCGCGGCACAAACTTGCCTCGGGAGACATCGTTTACGCCCGACGGGGTGCTTGCGACAGCCGACTCATGATCACGGTGAACCGGTCGAAGAAACCGAACTGGCCGAGCACCATGAGCCAGGGCGGGTCCGCCCAGTCCTGGATGAACCCGACGGGCGTGCTCCAGTCCAGCCCGTCGGCTGCACCGCACGCCGTCCCGCCCGAACCATGCGACTCTGGCGGGCAGAGCCGAAGCGTGACATCGGCGAAGAACACGCGACGCAGCCCGCCGGCGATTTTCAGCAGCATGTCGGGGCCGTCGTACGGGTCGATCCCGACCTCCTGGGCCATCCAGTCGAAGCAAAGCGTGTAGCTCGACCCCGAGTCCACGAGCGCCCCCACCTTGGTGCCCTCCCGCCCGCCTGGTCCGATGAGGCGCGCTTCGACGAGAGGACGGAGGACCGTCACGCCGAGCGGGTTGTTCTCCGGATCGCGCTCTTTGACGTAGGGGAATAGCCAGGGAAAGGGCCGAGGCGCCAAGATCGGCCGGAGCGCTCAGCCGAAGCCGACGAGTTCGGGCTCGTTGGACGCTGGTGCCCTGAGGATGGTCGCGTCGTCGATCCCGCGCTCGTGCAAAGCCATCACGAGTGCGTACGGCGTCTCGCGAACCTCGACCACGCGCCCACCTTTGAGCGCAACCCACTTGCCCGCGCACTGGCGCAGCTCCTCCGCAAGATCGACCGGGCTCATCTTCCGTGTTGTCGCCACCGGCTTAGTCTAGGAAGACTTCACGCGGAAGCAGCGAATATGCGCACCGCCGCGATCGCTCGCAAGGTCGCCACCCCGAGAACCTCCATCAGCTCGGCGATGACCCGCCCGAGGTCGGACGCGAACCGACGACCTGGTGATTCGAGTGAGGCTGTGCTGAGCTGACCCGGCCAGACGCTGGTGAGCCGTGTGCGAAACGGCCGGAGTTAATTCGGGGTCCGCACTATGTCGGTAGGTTGGCCGATGCGCCACCGAGCACCTCGATCAGCTCGCCGATCACCCTCACGTCGTCGGCCTCCGATGCGGCGACCACGATCGGCTGGTAGCCCGGGTTGAGCGGTTCCAGCCATACGGCAGCATGAGCCCACGAGTCGCCGTCGCCAGCGGCCTTGTCGCTGCGGTAGCGCTTGACCGTGTAGCTGCCGCCCGTATCGGGGTCGGCGATGTCCCGATGCTCGACCAGCAGGATCCTGTTCTGGCGGGAGCCCTCGACCGGGGCGCGGAACAGGCACCATGCGCCGTCGGGGATGCGAGGCTCCATCGAATGGCCCACGACCCCGTGCGACGAAGAACCCGTCACCCCGGCGTGATCGGGGTAGTTCCGCCCAGCCGTCGGGTTCCACCGCGGCGCCCGAACCGAAGGCGCCGGCCGCCGCCTCCAACGAGTGGATCGGGACCCACGTTCGGTCGCGCTCGGCCGCTGGGATCGCGTCGACGCGGCGGAAGGGGAGGACCTCGGCTGGTCGCGCCGGCGGCTCTGAGGGAGCCGTCGGCACGGACCCGGCGAACATCTCCGCCTGTTCGAGGATGAGCTCAACCGCCCGTTCCTCCTTGTCGGGCGGGTAGTCGTAGCGGGCC
>JBOGIC010000384.1:0-2383 GCA_050744985.1 Acidimicrobiales bacterium | reverse complement strand
TCTAGACTGCGGACCTTCGCTCGAGCCCACGGAGGTCACCCATGGCACCCGACGCCGCGACCCTGGTCCGGGAGGAAACGCCCGTTGCCCTCTCCCCCTCGCCGCCTCCGCCCCCGCCGGCGCCGGTTGCCTCGCGAGCAAGCGCCCTCAGCCGCAACTGGGCCCTGGTGCTCGGCCTGGGGTGGCCCGCCGGCGTGGCCATCTCGACCGTCCTCGAGCCGGCGCCCGCCAACCCCGACGCACCGGTGTCGGCCATTGCGGCCGTAGTCGGCCTGATCTTCACCGCCGGCCTGCTGATGGCGGTCGCCACCGCCGCCGCCCGCAAGGCGAACGCCCCCGTGTGGTCGTCGCTGATGGGCCTGTTCGCGCTCGGGCTCGTGGTGTCGTGCCCGGTGTCCGGCCACCACGGGTTCGGCGCCTGGTGGATCGCCGAGCTGGCCGTCTACGGCGGCATGACCGCCGCCAGCCTCGCCGCCTTGCGCCACCGCTAGCTAGCGGCGCGCGAACTGGGTCGAGTTGACTACCGGTGCGGTGGGTTTCTACGCACACTTCGATTGGATCGGGCCTACGTCGCACCATCAACGTGTGGGCCGTGACCCGCAGCGGGTGGGCCCGCAGCACGCGGAGCGAGTCCTCGTTGATCCAGGTGATCTCCTCGTAGTAGGTGGCGCCGTCGGCGGGTGTGACCGCCCGTCCCCGCGCCGTGAGCCAGTCCAGGGCCTCTCGGTGGCGACGCATCAGCTCGGCCAGGTCCGCACGCGGGAAGGTCTGGCGGAGCCGGGCCGGGCCGGTGAGCAGGTCGGCGTGGGGGGTGGTCGTCAGGGTGCCTCCGTCCGCCAGGTGGGACCGCAGGCTGACGGCCTTCAGCTGGTTGGGGGCCCGGAGCGAGACATCGGCGTACATCCGGGCGTCGCGGTGACGGAAGCTCGCCATGGTGAAGCGGCCCCCGCCCATCGAGACGGCCCCGACGGGTGTCGTAGCGAAGCCGGCCGCCCCCAGCGCGTCGGCCAGCGACGCCTGCACGGTCATCGACGAGCGATCCAGACCGGTCAGCGGTGCTGACCAGAATGCCTCGCCCTTCGCCGCGCCACGGCCGAGCACCACCGCCGGGACCATCACCACCGGGTAGAACCAGACGGCCGCCGTTCCCAGCATCTGGCTCAGCGCCAGCGGCACGACGAAGCCGGCGAGGAGCATGGTGAAGAAGCGCCCGACCGTCCACCAGGCCGCCAGACACGAAAGCAGCATCACGCCGCCGCCGGAAACCCCCCACCGCGGGATGACGGCGAGTGCGAGCACGACCCCCAGGACAATTCCCGCCCGGCGGCTCAGCGCCGTGGGCCGACGTTCGATCATGCGTCTTTCTGAGGGCCCGGGCGGGGCAGGACCAACCCGGCCCGGGCCTGGATGGGCGCGCTACCGGTCGATGTCGCCGAGGATGAAGTAGAGGCTGGACAGGATCGTGATGATGTCGGGGACGTACACGCCCTGCAGCAGCCACGGGCAGATCGAGATGTTGTTGAACGAGGCGGAGCGGATCTTGACCCGGAACGGGCCGAGGCCGCCCTTGCTGACCACGTAGTAGCCCATCTCGCCCAGCGGGTTCTCGGTGTGGGCCCACGCTTCGCCGGCGGGCACCTTGATGATGCGGGGCACCTTGGCCTGGATCGGCCCGGCGGGCAGGCCGTCGAGGCACTGCTCGACCATGTGCGTGGCCTCGCGGGTCTCCTGCAGCCGCACCCAGTACCGGGCGAACGAGTCGCCGTCGGGGTGGGTCCAGACCTTCCAGTCGAGGTCCTTCCAGACCAGCGGGGAGGCCTCGTCCCGGCGGAGGTCCCAGTCGACGCCGCTGGCGCGGATGTTGGCGCCCGACAGCCCGTACGACAGCCCGATGTCGGCCGGGATCACGCCCACGCCCCGCGTGCGGGCCTCGAAGATCTCGTTGCCCATGAGCAGGTCTTCGAGCTCGTCGCAGTAGTCGCGGATCTTGCGCATCACCGACTTGGTCTCGTCGATCCAGCCCCGGGGCAGGTCGTCCTTGAGGCCGCCGATGCGGTCGAAGTTGGGGTGGAACCGCCCGCCGGTGGCCGCCTCGATCAGGTTGAGGACGTACTCGCGGTCACGGAAGGCGTAGAAGACGGGGGTGATGGCGCCCAGCTGCACGCCCATCTCGCCGATGAACAGCGTGATGTTGGCGATGCGGGACATCTCGAACAGCACCGTGCGGATGTACTGGGCCCGCGGTGGGGCCTCGACCTCCATGAGCTGCTCGGCGGCGAGGATGAACGGCACCTCGTTGGCGAACGACGACAGCCAGTCGATGCGGTTGACCAGCGTCGTGATCTGCGGGTACGTGCGGACCTCGGTGAGCTTCTCGTAGCCG
>JBOGIC010000383.1:0-17481 GCA_050744985.1 Acidimicrobiales bacterium | reverse complement strand
CTCCTCGTCGACTTCATCACCTCCCTCGACGGCTACGCGTCGGCGGAGGGCTGGCCGGGCTGGTGGGGTCTCCAAGGGCCTGAGTACCTGGCGTGGCTCGGCGAGCAACCCGAGGTCACCTACTTGATGGGGGCGAACACCTACCGGCTGATGTCGGGCTTCGCGGCAGGCGAGCCCCCAGCAGGACAGGAAGAGTTCGCCGCCGAGGAGGAGGAGTCAGTCGATGAGCTCACGCGGGCGTCGAAGGTGGTGTTCTCTGCGTCGCTTGAGGCACCGCTCGCGTGGGCCAACTCCACGCTCGTGCGCGATGACGCAGTCGGAGCGGTCCGGGGGATGAAGGAAGACGGTTCGGGTCTCCTGAGCACGATCGGCAGCCTCAGCTTGTGTCGGTCGCTGCTGCGAGCCGGGCTCGTCGATCGCTTCCGGGTGGTGATGTTCCCGGTGATCACAGGCGCCACGGGAGCGGAGCGCATCTACGACGGCTATCCCGACGTCGCCCTGGAGATGACCGACAACCGCACCTTCGACGGCAGCATCCAGCTGGTCGAGTACCGGCCCAGCGTGCTCGAGCACCCGCCGCTCCGAACCACGACCGGTTGAGCAATCGGTCGCGCCCGAGCCTGTACGCGGACCCGTCAATCGATAGCGCGCGACGCCTCGCTACATCCTCGACCAGGGCGTGAAGCGCTGTACCGGGCCGCCGTCGGCGAACCTCGCCCGACGCTCCGCGCTCAGGTCACCGAGGAGCTCACCCGACTCCGATCCCGTGGCGGTGATCGCGTCCATCAGGTGGGCGAGGTTCTCGCCATCCTGGATGAGCGCGTCGGGAGTCGCGAAACCGTTCGATGACGATGCACCCCGTTTCGTCGTCGTTGAAGTAGGTGTCGTACCGCAGCGTCCCGGTGTCCTTGGCGCGGACGATCTCCATGCACTGTGCAGACAATCGCTCGTCGTGCTCGCGTTCCAGACCGTCATGGAGCTGCGCTTCGGCGCGCTCCGAGTCGGGTGGGGCGACCTGCGACGCCGACGGCTGGATCGCCGGATCGCCGAGATCGCGGTTGTCCAGCCCGACGACGCGCTGATCAGCACATGCCCCGAACTGCGGATGCGGTGCAACGGTCGGGCCACGCGCCCGGGAACCAGCTCCACGACGGAGACCGCCGGGGTCCCTGCCGCTAGACGCCACGGGTATGTTCAACAGGGGAGGCAAGCTCCGCTGGAGGTATGGATGACCGACGCAATCGCAGCTACGGATCGCCGGCCCATCGTGCTCGCGCCCGGCACGGGACGTGACTATCCGATGGGTCGCGTTTCGGCAGTCTTCAAAGCCGACGGAGCCGAGACCGCCGGCCGTTACTCGATCTCTGAGTGGTGGCTCGATCCGCACACAAAGGGGCCGGGTGCACACTCGCACCCGGAGGACGACGTGTTCTACGTGCTCGAAGGGACGACGGTGTTCCTCCTCGGCGAGGAGTGGATCGACGCTCCGGCGGGCGCTTTCGTGCTGATTCCCGGTGGTGTCACCCACGACTTCGAGAACCGCGGCGACGCCAGAACTGGCGTCCTCAACATCTCAGCGCCCGGCGACTTCGAGGCGCACATGCCGTCGATCGCCGACTGGTTCATCCAGCGATCGGCCGACGACGCCGACTGCTGACCAAGTCCGCTGGCGCGGGAATTACCGCGGACCGCACCTCGCTCGGCGATCGGAACCCCCGTTCGACGTCGCAACCGGGAAGGCAACTCTCGCGAGCACGAGCACTTGCAGACAGCTCACCGGCGCACGGATTCGACGTGACGTGCTTCGTGGCCGCGAGGCGAACCATGCCCCGCTCTACGCGGTCAGACCGGAGCCCTGCGGGTAGCACCAACCGCCGGGTCAGTCATGCGCAGTCGGGTGCGATCACCGCCCGGTAACGCTCAGAATCTGCGGAGGTGACCGGGATCGGGACTCGACCCATGAGGCGCCCACGAAGCACTGGCGATGATGACTTCAGTGGGAGTTCAAGTCCCCTCTACGGCACAAGAAGTGTCCCAGAGGGCCACTCGTCCGCGATAGTCAGAGCGCGGCGCACTGGCCGGCCTTGCCGCGGGCGGCGGTGTTGGCCTTGACGACCGGCAGGCCGGCCGTGTTGTTGTCGACCGTCACGTTGCCCGTCACCTGGTTCGCCCCCAACGTCAGGCCACCGGTGGTCCCGCTGAGGCCCACCGCACCGATGCTCTGGTTGAACGCGCACCCTTGGCGGGGTCACCGATGCAGGAGCGGCACCCCGGCGTCGGTCACCGTGATGCCGGCCCGTTGACCTCGGAGCCGCACACGCTGACGAACGCGGACCCGTTCGCCACGACACCGCCCTGCACCTGCGAGTTGGCGAGCGTCAGCCCACCGCGGGGGTTGACGACGATCTGGCCGTTCACCGACGCGGCGCTGACGCACACGGTCTCACCGGCGCTGACCGTGATCGGCCCGCGAGGTTGCCGGTGAGCGTACGGGTACACGGCGGCGGGACGAACGGCCGTACGACGACCGACTCGTCGGGCGCGTGCGACGTGGCCGGATTGTTGTTGGCGTCGCCGCTGTAGACCGCGGTCCAGCGGTAGGTCCCGACGGCCGCCGGCGTGAACCAGCCGGACGTCGCCGTGCCGCCGGCGAGGGCGTTGGTGGACTCGAGCACCTGGTCGTGCGTTGTCGTTGAACGGCCGGAACGTCACGGTCCCGGTCGGCGACACCCCGCCCGCCACGGTGGCGACGTCGCGCACCGGCCCGCGTTCGAGCACGCTCGGCGACGCCTGGGTCGAGATGGTCGGGCTGGCCTTGGCGATCGTGACTGACTCGTTGGGCGCCGGCGCCGTCTGGCCGTCGATCAGCGCGCCGGCCTCCAGGGCTGACCTGCCGGAGTCGCCTCAAGCGCGGGCAAGCGCCGGTCGATGATTCGTGCGATATGGCTCTGCCGCGCCTGGCTGGGGTTCTGGTGCTGGTGGTCTACCTCGTGCTGGCCGGTGTCTCGTTGCGGCAGTGGCGGAGGAGTCACAGCCAGGCGGCGGCGTGGTTCACCTGGATGGTCCTGGTGCTGACGGCGCTTCTGGGCTTCGGGCGGCTCGTGCAGCCCGACGACATGGGAACCCTCGTCGACGCCGGTCGCCGCGGCCTGCTGCTGCTGCTCGGCCTCTTCCCGTACTGCCTCTACCGCTTCACCGCCAGCCTTTCCGAGCGCCGACCGGGGCGCGACCGGGTCGCGCTGATCACCACGATGGTCCAAGCCGGCGGGACCCTGGCCCTGCCGACACTGGCCCCGCCCCCTGGTGCCTGGCCCGGAGTGGTGAACGCCTACGCCGTCGTGGTGGTGGTCCAGTGGACGCTGCTCTCGGTGCTCTCGGTCCAGGCGCTCTGGAGCGGTGGCCGCCGGCAACCCGGTGTCGCTCGCCGGCGGATGCAGCTGCTCGCCGCCGCCGTCGTGGTCCTCAACCTCACCCTGCTCATGTTCGTCCTGTCGCAGGGACGGCACGGACCGACCGCTCCGCCGTGGCAGCAGGCGACCGCCCTCGCGAGCGGCATCCTGTTCCTCGTCGGGTTCGCACCACCGGGCGTGCTGCGCACAGTGTGGCGCCGGCACGAGCTGGAAGCGTTCCGGCGCGGCGAGGCCGACCTGATGAGCGCCGACAGCCAGGCCGGCGTCGCCCGCATCGTCCTGCCCCACGCCGTCGAGCTCGTCGGCGCCGGCGGCGCCGTTCTCGTCGACGAGCACCGGACGGTCCGCGGTCACCGCGGTGTCGACGAGGCGGGCGCGCGGGCCATCGCCGATCGGATCCCGGACTCCGGGGACCGCGGGCCCGTGATCGTCCGGGACCTCGTCGCCGTGCCCGTGGGGCGGGGATGGCTCGCCGTCGTCACGACCCCGGCCACCCCGCTGTTCGGCCCGGAGGAGATCGCGCTCCTCGGCACCCTCGCCCACCTGGCCGGCCTCGCGCTCGAGCGCATCGAGCTCCTCGACAAGGAGCGGGTCAGCCGCCAGGCCCTGGCGGAGCGGGAGGCGCAACTCGCCGACGCCCAGCGCACGGCGCAGATCGGCAGCTTCACGTGGGACCCCGAGTCCGGCGTGGTCACGTGGTCCGACGAGATGTACCGCCTCTTGGGGTTCACCCCCGACGCGGAGCTCGACCATCTGCAGGCGTTCGCCGCTCGCGTCCACCCCGCGGACCGCGAGCGGGTGCTCGAGGCGCTGGCCAACGTGGCGGGCGAGACCGAGGCTGGGTCGCTCGAGTACCGGATCGTCCGGCCGCCCGACGGCGTGCGCTGGATCCACGCCCGCCTCCAACCGCGTTCGGATGACCGCGGCGCACGGTTCGTCGGAACCGTCCAGGACATCACCGACCGCAAGCAGGCCGAGGCCGTCCTCCGGGAGGCATTCGAGCGTGAACAGCGCCTCGTCGCCGAGCTGCGCGAGCTCGCCCGCGTGAAGACGGACTTCATCTCGACGATCTCTCACGACCTACGCACGCCGCTGACCAGCATCGCCGGGTACGTCGAGCTGCTGACGGACGGGACGGCCGGCCGTCTCACGCGCGACCAGCTGGACGTCCTCGAGGTGATCGACCGCAACGCGCGGCGGCTGACGACGCTCATCGAGGACCTGCTCACCATGAGCCGGATCGACGCCGGCGGCTTCACCCTGACCGTGGCGCCCGTTGCCGTCGCGTCGCTCATGGACGGCGTGCAGCGGGCCGTGCACCCGGCCGCCCGCGCCCGCGGGCTCACGCTGACCTTCGACGTTGCACCGAATGTCGGCACGCTGGTCGTCGACGCCGGCCAGATCGACCGCGTCCTGCTCAATCTGCTGACCAACGCCATCAAGTTCACGCCGCCCGGGGGCGCCGTCGCCGTCCGCGTCTGGCGCGATCGCCGCGACATGATGTTCTGCGTGGCGGATACGGGCATTGGCGTCCCCGAGGAGGAGCAGCACCAGCTGTTCAGCCCCTTCTTCCGGTCATCGACGGCCACGGACCGCGCCATTCCCGGCACCGGCCTCGGGCTGGCGATCGTCAAGGCGATCATCGACCGCCACGGCGGATCGATCACGTTCCACTCGCAGCCGGGCGCCGGGACGACCGTCATCTTCGTCTTGCCCGCCGACACTCCGGTGGAATCCCAAACGCCCGCGACGACCCGTCCGGGCGTCGGAGATGGGGGCCCGGCGAGCGAGTACGGTCCTGCGGCGTGAGCGCTGCGGAGGCCGGGCTCGGTGGCTGAGGAGCCGATGCCGTTCAGCCAGCTGCTGGCCGGCTACGGCACCCAGACCATCGGCGAGGGGATGCGGGTCGAGTCGGTCTTCGCCCTCCTCAAGGTCCGCGCCGAGGACGGGAGCGCGGCATGGTCGGTCCGCAGCGGTGGAGCGCCGCTGCCCCGCGAGGAGCTGCTCGGGGTCCTGGAAGGCCTCACGACCTCGATGCGCCAGCGGTTGACCCGGGCGTGGAAGCGCACGGGCCAGGAGCCGCGTCCGCCGACCATGGGCGCGCCGCCGGCACCGGTCCAGTTCAGCGAGCTGCTGGCGGGCCTCGACACGGTGGGCGTCGGCGAGGGGTACCTCATCGAGTCGGTGTTCGCCGTCATCAAGGCCCGGCGCATCGACGGGGTGCCGTCCTGGTACGTGCGATCGTCGGAGATGAAGCTGAGCTCGGAGGAACGACTCGGCGCCCTCGAGGGCTACGCGGCCACCGTCCGGCAGGACCTGGCCGAGACCTGGAAGTGGTGAGCGGCCCGACCGTCCCGCGGTTGCTCGTCCGGGTGGTGCGAACGACTCAACTTGGGTCCCCGCACTACAGGTAGGCGGGCGGCCGGGCCGATACTGGGAAGGTGCAGTCCTGGCGCACGCGGCAGTGCTGGTGCATGCGGGGCTCCAGGGACAGGGGGGCCGTTCTCGTCGAGTTGGCCTTGGTCATGCCGATCCTGTTCGCCCTCCTCCTGGGCATCACCACCGGCGGGCAGGCCTACGCCAGCAAGATCAGTGTGGTCGAGGCGGTGCGTGAAGGGGCCCGATTCGGTGCGAGCCTCCAGCTCGGCCAGGGCGCCACGGCGATATCGACATTCGAGTCCGCGGTCACAAGCCGGGTCGTGGCCGCCGGCGGGGGGAGCCTCGCCGCCGGCGACGTGTGCGTGCGGATCGTCCTGCCCATCGGGGGGACGGACTGCGGGGTCCCGGACCCGGCGGGGGCCTCGGCCGAGCCGAACGTCCACATCGTGAAGGTGTCGGGGTCCCGGCAGGCGACGATCGGGTTCTTCTTCTTCGCGACGAAAACGACCGTCAGCGCCAAGCTCGGCGCCCGCTACGAACGCGACAGCGGATGACCCGCCTCATGACGGCGCGCCGCGCCGACGGCGAGCGGGGGCTGATCGCCATCCTGCTGGCCTTGTCGGTCGTCGCTTTCACCCTCATAGCCGCACTGGTGCTCGACCTGGGCCAGTTGCGCTCCGACCGTCGCGCCAACAAGGCCATCACCGACCTGGCGGCACGCGCGGGGATCTCCCGTGTCCCGTTCGGCCCGTGGTCGGGCGTCTGCCGCGCCCGCCAGTACCTGATCGAGAACGGGCGCGGCTTCTCGGCGCTCGATGCGGGGAGCGAGACGTGGTCCAACGCCGCCACGCCCCCGACGGCGTACTCGTCCTCCCCCTGCCCGGCCAACACCCTCACGCCCGACACCAACCCCTGCGTCCCGGGAGCACCGGCCAGCTGGGCCCGGCTCCAGGCCACAGCGGGGGGAGGACGGTTCCGGATCCTGATCCAGAGCGGCTACGCCATGCCCGACCCGGCCTACACCGAGGACGCGGCACGCGGCGACACCGGCGACCCTGACCTGAACGGCTGCGACAACCTGGTCGTGACGCTGACCGAGAAGCGCAAGCCCTCCTTCGCCCAGGTCGCCGGGTTCAAGGCCGGCGACTTCCGGATCCGCTCGGTCGGGCGCCTCAACACCACCCAGACCCTCCAGTTCGTGGCGGCCCTCCAACTGCTCGAGCACCACGACTGCAACGTGCTGCAGGTCGGCGGGTCCAACACCCGGGTCGTCTCGCAGCCCTACGGCTCGTACCCGGGCACGATCCAGATCGACTCGGCGGACGACGGCGGCAGCTGCCCGCAGCCCATCCTCAACTCGCAGGCGACATCCGGCGGGCCCGCCGTCCTGGCCTGCAGCACGAACTCGACGTACGCCGGCTGCACGCCCGGGACGGGAGCCAACGCGTCCCGGATCGGCCTCTATGCCCTCAACTACAACCGTCCGGCGGGCCACATCGCGACCGAGTTCCAGACCACCTACGGGGACACGCGCGTGATCGCGTCGCCGCGGGTCGGGCGCCGGCCCGCCGACGTCCGCTACCGGCAGAACGTCAGCGCCCTGGACAACGACGTGAAGACGATGCTCGCCGGGAACTCGGGCAAGCCGCCGGGCTGCCCGTCCGTGGTGGACAACACCTGCACCGGCGCCGACGGCACCTGGCTGGTGCTGGCCCAGAGCGATTGCAACAGCCTCGCCAGCTTCTTCTCCAGCTCGAGCCGCACCTCCGCGGCCCGGATCTGGTTCGACTGCAACCTCGACGTCAACACGAACCTCGTGCTCTCCGCTCCCGGCGCCTGGATCGTGGTCACGGGCAAGCTGGCCGTGAGCAACACGTTCACGATCACCGATCCCCGCCGGGTGTACATCGGGGGCGAGTCCACGGGGAGCAAGGTGGGCCTCGAAGTCAAGGGCAGCGGCAGCACCCTGAACGTCAACCTCGGATCCAGCGCCACCTGCCCCGCCCGCACAGGCGCCGGCTTCGCCAACCGCATGGTCATCGGCGCCGGGTCCTTCCAAGTCGGCTCGGGCGCGCACGTCCACCTGTGCCAGACCTTCACGCTGCTCGCCAGCGGCTTCAACAAGATCCCGAACAGCGACGGGACGGCGCCGTGCCAGTCGTCGGCGTGCAACACCTACACGGGCACGCTGAGCGTCTCGAGCGGCGGCCTCGTCGACTGGTCCGCCGCCAATGAGATCACCGGCCGCGTCCCCTCCGCCCAGGAGCTCACCCTCGCCAACCAGTTCGAGGATCTCGCCCTCTGGACCGATGCCGGGGGCAACAGCAACAGCATGTCGGGCGGCTCCGAGACCTCCCTCGCCGGCGCGTTCTTCATGCCGAACGCCAACTCGTTCAACCTGGCCGGGAACGGCTCACTGCCGATCTACCTCAGCGCCCAGTTCATCGCCTCGACGATGAAGGTCACCGGCGGCGCCACGGTGAACCTGGTGCCGAACCCGTTCGACTCGATCCCCACCTACATCTACAACACCCTGCTGGTGCGCTGAGGGACCGTCGGCGCACGCCCTACAAGCTCGTGAAGCCCGCCATCGCCGGCCCCAGCACCAGGGCGAGGATCGGCGGGAAGATGAACAGCACGAGCGGGAAGAGGATCTTGACCGGCAGCTTGGCCGCCTTCTCCCGGGCCCATGCCCGCCGGCGGGCTCGTACCTCCTGGGCCTGACCCTTCAGCACCCTCCCGATGGGGATGCCCAGGGCGTCGGCCTGCAGGAGGGCCAGCACGAGGTTGCGCACGGCGTCGAGGTCGGTGCGCTCACGCAGTTGCTGCAGGGTCTCCTTGCGGGACATGCCGAACTCCATCTCCCGGAGGGCGATCGCCAGCTCGTCGGTCAGAGGGGAGTCGAAGTGCTTGCAGACCAGGGCGAGCGCCGACTCGAACCCGCTCCCGGCCTCGACGGCGATCGCCAGCATGTCCACGATGTCGGGCAGGTCCTTGAACATGGCGTCCGAGCGCTTGCGGATGGCCTTCTTCATGCGCGCGTTCGGGACGGCGAAGCCCATCACCGGCAGGGCGAGGAGGCTCAGGGCCACCATCGGCGGCGGGTTCTGCGAGAGGAGGAACACCGTGACGACCGAGGCGATGAGGGTCAGCCCCAGCTGGATGGCGAACTGCTGGCTGGCCTTTCGCTTCCCCGCCATTCCCGCCTGAGCGAGCTGGCGGTCGAGGTTCTCGAGGTAGGAGCGCGGCAGCATGCGCTCGAGCCGGCGCGTAATGGCCCGGCCCGTCGCGCCGAGCAACCGCGATGGCAGCGGCTCGGCCAGCCGTGCCTCGTACGTGCCGAGCTCCAGCCCGGCGAAGTACTCGTCCGTGTCGGGCTCGGCTCGGCGTGACCGCCTCACCGTCAGGGCCATGACGCCCCCGCCGGCCAGCGTCAGCGCGAGACAGATCACGAGGCTGGTGCTCATATGTCGATCTTCACCATGCGGAGGATGACGACCAGGCCGACAAGCACCGAGCCGAACGAGTACACGAGGATCAGCAGGCCCCATCCGCTGTAGAGCGGCGCGGCGTACTCGGGGTTCATCACCTGCATCACGGCGAAGAGGAACGGCACGAGCGCGGTCAGCACGTAGGCCGAGATGCGCCCCTCGGCCGTCAGGACCTTGACTTCACGCCGCACCTCGTCCCGGGAGCGGATGAACTCGCTGAGGGTGTGGAGCAGATCGGCGAGGCGACCGCCGACGGTCTGCTGGATCCTGATCGCCTGCACGACGATGTCCATGTCCCGGACCTCCAACCGCGCCGCCATCCGTTCGAGGGCGTCGACCAGGGGGTCGCCGAGGCGGGTCTCGTTGACCACGCGCAGGAATTCCTCCGACAGCGGTGGCGCCGCCTCTTCGGTCATCATCTGGATCGCGCGGAGGAACGTGTGCCCGGCCGAAAGCGACGAGGCCACGAGGCTGAGGGCGTCGGGAAGCTGCTGCTCGAACGCCTTCTGCCGCTGGGACGCGCGTATCTTGAGGAACTCCCAGGCGACGACCGGTGCCGCGATCAGTCCGGCGAGGGCGAACACCAGGGCGTGGGTGGCGCTGAGGAGCAACGCCGCCACGGCCAACGAGCCGGCCGCCACCACGATCACGAACTCGCCGGCGCGCAGGGGGATCCGAGCCCGTTGGAGCGACCGGTTCAGGGCTCCTGCCTTGTCCACGTAGACGACGGCCTGCCCGGCGATGTCGACGGCGCGCACCGTCAACGGGGAGACGCGCTCGTCATCGCGGTGCTCGACGGCCGGAGACATACCCAGGAGCTCGTTCATCAGGTGCTCCTGGCGGTTGCGATGGATGAGGACCACCGTGATCATCACGGCCAGCCCGCCGATCATCGGGCCGAGGGCGAGGAGCACGGCCGGCTACACCGGCTGCTTCCGGCGGCGCCGGATCCGGTGACGGCGGCCGTTCTCGGCTACCGCCTCGGGGGCGAGGACTTCGACGGTGTGCCCCAGGCCCGCCTCGATGGCCTTGCTGACGGGAGATCCCGGCGAGAAGGCGAGCATGGGCATGCCCATGTTGAGGGCCCGGTTCACTTCACGGCCGTACGGGATGACCATGGAGAACCCCTGCGGGAAGTACCGGGCCACGCGCTCGATGTCCATGCCGACGTCGGGCTCGACCTTGTTCATCACGAGGTTGACCAGTTCGACGGGCATCTTCAGCTTCTTCATCACCGACAGCAGCACGCCGAGATTGCGCACGCTCGGCAGGTCCAGCGTCGCCATCGCGAAGATGGCCTCGGCATTCTCGAGCGCCACGATCACCGTCTCGCTCAGGGCGGCCGACGTGTCGAGCACGACGTAGTCGAAAAGCGACTTGGCCGCCTCGATCACCCGGACGATGTCGGCCGGGGCGACCGAGTCGGCGTCGACGGGCTCGTCGGGCGCGGCGAGCACGTGGATGCCGGTCTCGTGGCGCACCACGTACGACTCGAAGGCCGCCTGCACCTCGCTGTCCTCGTTCTGGCCGACGAGGTCGGCGATGGTGGACTTCGGCCGGAGGCGGAGGGCGGTCGACAGCTCGCCGAACTGCAGGTCGAGGTCGATGAGGCAGGTGCGGCGCTGCGCCCGTGCCTCCAACGAATAGGCCAGGTTGGTGGCAAAGAATGTCTTCCCGCACCCGCCGGTCGCCGAGACGACGGCGACGACAGTGCCCTTGCGCGGCCGCTTCTTCTCCGACGCCGCCGGTAGGTCCTCGTCGACGGCCAGCTCGATGGCCTGCTGGACCGACTCGAGCAGCACCTTGTCGCTGACCGGGAGGCGGATGATGTCGAAGGCGCCGAGGCGCACCGTGTCGCGCAGACCGTGGGTCGGCCACTTCTGGAACGCGAGGATGAGCTTGCTGTTCGGCGCCTGCATTCGGAGCCGACGGAGCTGCGCCAGGCCCTCCTCGCTCGACACCTCCGGGCCGGCGACGATCACCTCGAACGGGCCGTTCGCCTCGACCACGTCCTCGATCGCCGCGGTTGCGTCGGGGTAGAGAATCGCCGGACGCGGCCGCAGGTCGGCCGTGACCGAGTCGAGCTGCTCGCCGAGCAGTCCGCCCGGGTCCATCACGAGCACCTTGGGAACGCGCATGGCTGCTACAAGGCCTGGAAGGCGGAGCCCGGGCCCGCACCCGGGGTGGTCACCGGTGCTTCGCCCTTGGGGATGAGATCGAAGTAGAGCTTCTCGAACTCGTTGAGGTAGATCAGTCGCTCGGCCTCCGTCGGGGTGACCGCCAGCAGGTAGATGAGGTTGGGCCCGCCCGGTTGGCCCTGTGCGGACGGGAGCCCGGCGCCGTTGACGCTCAGCACCTCCACGCTCTGGAGGATCAGGCGGACGTTGGGGCCGCTCGCGGCGCTCTTGGCGACTGCGTAGATGTCGACATGGTCACCGCCGCCCACGAAGCCCGCGACGCCGGGAACAGGCTGGAGCTCGAGGCTGAGCGCCCGCTTGCCGGACGGGATGATGACGGTGCCGATGCGGGTCTGTGGCGCCGGGAACATCGACGTCGTGAGCGTCGCCCCGGCCGGGATCGCACTGGCCGCCACCCGCCCGGAGATCTCGGACGGGTCGACCACGGCGTCGGCAGGCCGGTCGGCGGCCGGTACGGACTTGGTGCGGATGCTGCCGTCGGCCAGGGCGGTGGAGGCCGCCGTGCCGGCGGCGATGGGGCGGGCGGAGGAGAGCACCTCGACCTTGGCCTGGGCGGCCGCCGGTGTGGCGGAGCCCCGGCTCCCGAGGTAGGCCGCGCCGGCGCTGCCCGCGAGGAACAGGACGAAACCGGCAGCGAGCGCTGCCTTGGCTCTGGTGCTCATACGTGCGTGCATAGTCGAGCCCCCTGCTCGGGACCGTTGCCTCTGCCGGAGCGGCACCCGGTCCTCGTCGCGGGTATCGGCAGGGGGCCGCAATTTGTTGACGCTCCGCAGGAGAAATGATGCGAGCGACCCATTCGCGGCGTGTCACCATCACGGCGTGGCCACGGACGAGCTCACCCTCCATCTGACCTTCGAGTCGGCGAACGAGCCCTGGGACGCGATCGCGTCCCTGGCGTTGGCGCGCTTTCTCGGCGGCACCGAGCCCTTGGTCCACACCTTCGGGCTCACCGGCGTGACCCGGGCGGCCGACCTGGTGCCCCTCGACGCCGTCCGGAGGCATGTGACCGACGCCGGGGACGACTCCGAGCGGCTCGTGGCACGCGGCGCCGGCTGGACCGCCCTGGTCGAGCGGATGCGCAACGGCCGGGCTCAGGTCACCGTCGCCGCCGTGGACCCCGAGCAGCTCGCCAAGGCGGTGACCGACATCCGCGCCCGGGGACCGGAGGATGTGCCACCCCCTGACACGCTCGAGATCGACTTCTGGTTCGCCGACCGCGGCTGCACCCGCTCGGTCACGCGCCGGATCGACGCGCCGGCGTGGGACGAGATCCGGCACCACTACCCGGCCGTCGCCCGGCGCCAGGTCGAAACCCTGGTCGCAATGCGTCGTCCGGCATCGACCGGCCGCCTGCTCCTCTGGCACGGCCCGCCCGGGACCGGGAAGACCACGGCGATCCGCGCCCTCGTGCGGGAGTGGTCGGACTGGTGCCGAGCCCTGTTCATCACCGACGCCGAGCGGTTCCTGGGTGATGCGTCCTACCTCATCTCCGTCGTACTGGGCGCCGACGACTTCGCCACCGGCGACGAACAGCCCAAGTGGCGGCTGCTGGTGCTGGAGGACGCCGACGAGCTGCTACGGGCGGACGCCAAGCGCCAGACCGGCCAGTCGCTGTCGCGGCTGCTCAGCCTGTCCGACGGCTTCATCGGGCAGGGCGTCAACCTCCTCGTGCTCATCACCACCAACGAGCCGGTCGGGCGGCTGCACCCGGCTGTCACCCGGCCGGGCCGGTGCCTGGCGGACGTGGCCTTCGGGGCGCTCAGCCCGACTGAGGCGGCGGCGCTGCTGGGCCGCGACGCTCCGGCGGGCGAGCTCACCCTGGCCGAGGTCTTCGAGCGGCAGGGCCGGCTGACCCGCGTCGCCGCGGCCGCCGTCGAGCCGTCGACGGGGCAGTACCTGTAGCGCGCCGGCCTACTCGAACTGCTGGCGCAGGGCCTGGAGACGGCGGTCCCAGCGGGTGCCGACGTCGGCCATCCAGTCGGCGGCCTCGGCCATCGGGCCGGGTGTCATCTGGAAGAGGTGCTCCCGGCCGGCCCGGGCGCTCTCGACCAAGCCGGCGTGGCGGAGCACCTCGAGGTGCTTCGAGACGGCCTGGCGGCTGACCGGCAGGTCACCCGCCAGCTCGGTCGGGCTCGCGGGACCGTCGGCCAGGCGGCGCAGCACGGCCCGCCGAGTCGGGTCGCTCAGGGCCGAGAACACGGCGTCGACCGGCTTCTCGTCAGCCACGGCGACCCATTGCGAACGGGCGCGCCCCGCCGCCTCCCAGCACCGACTGCGACTCGACGACGGTGAGGCGCGTGCCGTCGCCATCGCCCTCCAGCACGAACGCGAGGCGGCTGCCGGTGAGGCTCTCGCCGCGCTGCCACAGGCGCAGGACCAGGCGCTGGCCGGGCTCGAACGACTCGACCGTCCCCCACCGCTCGCCGTCCTCGTCGGCGACCACCACCCGGCCGCCGGGACGGGCGTCCAGCTCGACGTGGCCGCCGAACCAACTGGCCAGCCGGTCGGGCTCGACCAGAGCGAGCCAGACCTCGCCGGGCGGCGCCGGCAGCTCGATCGAGCGCTCCACCTTCATGCGCAACTCATTGGTTGCAAGTATGGCGCATCCAACGGTACGCTGCCATATGCAACCTGCGGGTTGCGTATTACCTTGGACCCGAGGAGGCCCGATGGGTGAGAGCTATCTGGTACCGACGGTGATCGAGCAGACCGATCGCGGGGAGCGGGCGTTCGACATCTACTCCCGCCTGCTGAAGGACCGGATCGTGATGCTGGGCACCGCGGTGGACGACGGCGTGGCGAACGTCATCGTGGCCCAACTGCTCCACTTGGCGTCGATGGACCCCGACCGCGACATCGCCCTCTACATCAACAGCCCGGGAGGCTCCATGTCGGCCATGTTCGCCATCTACGACACCATGCAGCACGTGGCCCCGGACGTGTCGACGGTCTGCATGGGCATGGCCGCATCGGCCGCGGCGGTGATCCTGGCCGGCGGCGCCGCCGGCAAGCGGTTCGCCCTCGGCAACTCGCGGGTGTTGATCCACCAGCCCCACGGCGGCGCCGAGGGCCAGCAGGCCGACATCGAGATCCGGGCCCGCGAGATCGCCTTCCTGCGGCGCCGCATGGAGGAGGTGCTGGCTGAGCACACCGGCCAGCCACTCGAGCGCATCTCCCGGGACACCGACCGCGACTACATCATGAGCGCGGCCGAAGCCGTCGAGTACGGCATGGTTGACCACATCCTCGGCCCCGCCCGCCTCAAGCTGGCCCACGACGGCGCTTCCCGCAACAGCGACGCGCCCGGGCGGTAGGTCGGCTTCCGCCGGGAGCACCCCCGTTCTTGTAAGCCACAGCCACCGAATCGGTGGTCCTGGCTTACAAGAACGGGCGGCGTGACGACGGGTACGGCGCCGAACGTCAGCGGGCGATGGTGCGGTACTCACCGCCGAGGGCCCCGATGGCTTCGCGGATTCGAGGCCCGTCGTCACCCTCCCAGACGCACAGCGGCGCATGGAGGCGCTCAGCGGCGGCGACCGCCTCGGCACCGAGTGTCGAGAGCCGGTAGGCGTCGGCAATCTCGGCCATGCGGAACGCCAGGTGCCACACAGGGACGATCTCGACCTCGTCGCCCAACCGCACGAGCTGGGCCCCAAGCGACCTCCTCTGCTCGACCGTCCAACCACCCGTGAGCGATCCCCCGCGAGCCGACACGACACTCTTCGACAGGCGGTAGAGGTAGAGGTTCGTGGTGGCCGGCGCCGAGCCGCCGAGGAGGTCTCGCAGGCCCTCGCTCAGGTCGTCGGCCAGCAGGTCGCGGAGAAGATGGTCGTCGAGGACGGCCCAGGTCACGTCGTGGCGAGATCGGCGTCGTCCGCCAGCGAGCGGACGTACGCGGCGTGCGCCTCCCGGCTGAGCAGGTCGCCGAGCAGTCGCCGGCCTGCGCCCTTTGGCACGGTGAGGACACCGAAGCCGAGGTCGATCACGTCCACCGGGCCGCCGCCGTCGAGGTTCCAGCGGTGCCGCACAGGGGCCGGCAAGGACATCTGCCCCGAGGACGAGACGAGGTACTCCTGAACACCGTCCATACGGAAGCAAGCGTACTTGGTAACAACGCGACTGCCACCAAAGTAGCGTGTCTCCATCGAAGCCCCGCGCCTGCACAACGTGACGGTCTACGTCGATCGTGCCGACCTCGGACGGGTGCGGGACTTCTACCTGGCGCTGTTCGACGGCCGGGTTGTCTGGGACGAGGCCGGTCACATCACCTGCGTCGGAACCGACGAGATCGCGGTGTGCGTCCACGAGGCCGAACCGGGCCATCCCGGCGGCACCCGTGAGCTGTTCTTCCGGAGCGAGGACCTCGGCGGCGTCGCCGCCCGGCTCAGGGCGGTCGGGGCCACGGTCCGGCCCGCCGGCGGCGAGCTTCACGCCGTCGACCCGGCCGGGAACCAGGTGCGCGTGCACGCGCCGAGGTCGGCCCCACCAGGGATCAGCCTGCTGGTTCCGGTCTCGGACATCCCGCGGTCCGTCGACTTCTATTGCGCTCTGCTGGGCCTGACCGCCGCAGGTGTGAGCGACGAGTTCGCCACGCTGCGAGCCGGTGACGCCATGTTCTGGCTCCACCGGGACGACGGCGAGATCGAGCTCGGCGGAGTCGAGCTCTGGATACGCGTCGACGACGTGGACGCAACGCACACGCGGTTCGTCGAGGCCGGGCTCGAGGGGGCCCGGCCGACCACGGCGTTCGGGCCACGCAGGCCGGCCAGCGACGTCGAGGCGTGGGGCCTACGGGTGACCAGCGCGCCCGATCCGGACGGCCGGCGGGTCTACTGCTACCGGCCCCTACTCCACACCGATGACGATGCGCGGGGACTGTGACGGGTCAAGCCAACGCAGTACCTCGACCAGCGGGCCGACCGGCAGGGAGACGCACCCGGCCGTGGCGCCGCCGGTCGAGGCGTGGAGGAAGATCGCACTACCGAGGCCCGGCGTGGCGGCCGTGTTGTAGGCGATGACTGCCCCGTAGGCGTAGGCGGTCGGCTGGTACATCTCCTCGGGATCGGCCCCGGGGGTCTGGTCGTTTCGGTCGACCCACTGGTTGTACAGCGGGCTGGCCGGGTCGTCGTCCCACACGATCGACGGCGTCACGCGCCGGTACGGGAAGCTCACGCCGGGATTCGGCGAGACGCCGAACATGAAGTCGAAGCCGTAGACGCCCGACGGCGTCCGCCCGTCGCCCTCGCGCTTGGCGCCCGGCGGTGCGACGCCGTTGTACCCGACGCGGGCCGTGAAGGCGTACGCCTCCTGCCAGTCGCCGCCGGCCCGCTCGTAGGCCGTGAACGTCGCCGTCGTCGCGCCGTAGGACCCGGCGGTCACGACGATCGCCTGGCGAGCCGATCCCACGCGGTCGAGGGCGGCCGGAAGGGCGGTGGCCGGGGCGGCCGTCGCGGCCGTCGTGGTCGGGGCGGCGGCCGCGACCGTCGTCGCCGGCGCAACCGTCGTCGCAAGGGTGGTGGCGACGGTCGCCGCGGTGGTCGAGGGCGGTGGCTCGGTCGTCGTCACGGCGATGGTCGCGGCCGTCGACGCCGACGACCCGGGCGTCGTCGTGGCTCGGCTGGTGAGCGCGGTCGGCGACGGAGACGTACCGCACGCCGCCGCTCCGGCAGCCAGCAGGACCGCCGTCACCATGCGTCCGATCCGGGCTGGCACAAAATTACTGTAGGGAAGTATGCGCTCGGTCGGCGTCGGGACGGTGACGGTGGTGACGGCGATGCTGACCGCGGCGTGCGCGACGCCTGACGTGGCGACGTTCACCGCCCGCCCTACGGCGACCACGACGACGGCACCGTCGACGACGACCGCCACGACCACCCTCGCTCCGGCGCGGTTCACCGCCACGGTGTCGACGGTCACAGCCGCGGACCTGCCGTCGTCGTGGCGTCCCGGCTGCCCGCTGCCCCCGGAACGGCTCCGCATGCTGCGCGTGAGCATCTGGGGCTT
>JBOGIC010000382.1:0-6195 GCA_050744985.1 Acidimicrobiales bacterium | reverse complement strand
CACCAGCTCGGAGACGTGGACGCTCGCCTGGCGGAGCACCACCTGGATGAGAAATCCCCCGAAGGCGCCGACGGCTCCGGCGATGCCGATGACGGCCGCCGCCCGGCGCTTGAACTCAACCCTCGTGGCGCTCGGGTCGAGGCCGTTCTGGTCGGCCTCACGCTGTCCCAGCCCGGTGAAGATCGACGGGATCATCTTGTAGGTCGACCCGTTGCCCATCCCGCTCAGCAGGAAGATGAACATGTAGGACACGAAGAACACGACGAAGCTGCGCCGCTGCACCCCGACGATGGCGGCCGCGGTCAGCAGCGCCATCCCGACGAACACGAACAGCGTCACCCGGGACCCGCCCACCCTGTCCGCGAGCCATCCCCCCAAGGGGCGCGCCAGCGATCCGATGAGGGCGCCCATGAAGCTGAGCCCGGCGAGGTAGGTGGCGATGAAGGGGTGGGCCACCAGGAACTCGGGGAACGTGTTCTTGATCACCAACGGCAGCGCGAACGAGAAGCCGATGAACGAGCCGAAGGTGCCGATGTAGAGGATCGACATGATCCATGTCTGGCCGGTGCCCAACGCCCTGGCGTACGACCGCTTGTCGGCCTTCGCGACAGTGAGGCTGTCCATGAAGCGCAGGGAGCAGACGACGGCGAGGGCGATGAGCGGCAGCCACATCAGGCCGGCCCAGGCCAGGTGCACCGGGTGCTTGGGCAGCGTCACGAGCGCCGTGGGGACGCCGATGATGATCACCAGGGGCACGACCAGCTGGGCGATCGCCACGCCGACGTTGCCTCCCGCGGCGTTGAGGCCCAGCGCGAAGCCCTTCTTCCGCTCCGGATAGAAGAACGAGATGTTGAACATCGACGACGAGAAGTTGCCGCCGCCGAAGCCCGCCGTCGCCGCGCAGAGGACGAGCACCCAGATCTGCGTGCTGTGGCTCTGCGACGCGAGCCACCCGCTGGGCACGACGATCGCGAGGAGCAGCGTCGGTACGAACAGCAGCGCCGTGCTGATGGCCGTCCACCCCCGACCGCCGAAACGGGGGACGGCGAACGTGTAGGGGATGCGCAGGAACGATCCGACCAGGTTGGGCACGGCCGTCAACAGGAACAGCTCGGACACCGACAGGGTCAGGCCGATGTTGCCGAGGTTGATGACGACGATCGTCCACAGCACCCAGACGCTGAAGGCGAGGTTCTCAGCGAAGACCGAGACGATCAGGTTGCGGCGCGCGACGCGCCGGCCCGTTACCTCCCAGAACAGCTCGTCCTCGGGCTCCCAGTGGTCGATCCAGCCGCGCTTCCCCTTCGCCCCTTCGGTCGATTTCCCTGGCGCCGGCGCGAGCCCGATGGTGGTTTGCGTGTCGGTGGTAGTCATGACCCTAGGAAGCGACCGGCTCGGCGGCTTCGATGGTCAGCAGGGCGAGAAGGCGCTCCTGCACCATCCGGAAGTGGGGGTCGTCGATGACCGAGACGCGGTTACGCGGCCGGGGTAGGTCGGTAGGGATGATGTCGAGCACCGACGGGTGCGGCGGGTTCGACATCACGACGATCCGGTCGGAGAGCAGGATGGCCTCGTCGATGCCGTGGGTCACCATGAGCACGATCTCGGTCTCGCTCTCGCTCTGCCACAGCTGGACGAGCTGCTCCTGGAGACGGGCGCGGGTCAGGGCGTCTACGGCGGCAAACGGCTCGTCCAGCAGCAGTACCCGGGGCTCGACGGCGAACGCGCGCGCCACCGCCGCGCGCTGCTGCATGCCTCCGGAGACCTGGGCCGGCCGCTTGTCCTTGTGCTCCCAGAGCCCGACCGCCGTGAGGTAGCGCTCGGCCAGCTCGTCGCTCCGCGACAATCCTTGTCTAGGCCGGGCCGCCCGCACCGCGACCCTGACGTTGTCGACCATCGACAGTCGCGGCAGCAGCGAGTAGTTCTGGAACACCATGGCGCGGTCGGGCCCAGCGCCCGTGACCGGCACACCGTCGAGGCTCACCGTGCCGCGGTCGGACCGGAGGAGGCCGCCGGCGATGTTGACGAGCGTGGACTTGCCGCACCCGGAGTGCCCGATCAGCGAGACGAACTCACCGGGCTCGATGCGCAGGTCGATCCCGCGCAGCACATCCTGGCGGCCCCGCTTGGTGACGAAGGACTTGCGGATGTTGGACAGTTCGAGGCTCACTCCGCGGTCCCGCCGATCGCGAAGGCCCGTCCGAGGCGTAGGAAGATCGCATCGAGCGTGAGCCCGACGGCGCCGATCAGGATGATCGCCGAGATCACCTTGGCCAGGTTGAGGGCGTTGTACTGCTGCCACACGAAGGCGCCGATCCCGGAGCTCACCGACAGCATCTCGACGGCCACGATGACGATCCACGCGACACCCATCGACTGGCGTAGACCGGTGAGGATCGCCGGCATCGAGTCGGGCACGAGCACGTGGCGCACGTACGCCCACCGGCCGAACTGGAACACGCGGGCGACGTTGCGGTGATCGCGCGGGACGGCCCCGGCACCGGCCGCCGTGTTCAGCACGATGGGCCACAGCGCCGTCAGGAAGATCACCCACACCGCGGCGCGGGGTGCGTCCTTGAGGATCACCAACCAGATCGGGAACCACGCCAGCGGCGACACCGGGCGCAGCAGTTGCACGACGGGGTTCGCCGCCCGCCACGCCCACTTGCTGGCGCCCAGGAGCAGCCCGAACGGGATGCCGACGGCCGCCGCCATGCCGAACCCGAGGAACACGCGCTGCAGGGACGCCAGCAGCTGCAGCCCGACGCCCTTGTCGTTGGGCCCGTTGTCGTAGAAGGGCGACGATACGAGGTCCCAGAGCGTGCCGAACGTCGTCGCCGGCGACGGCAGCTCACGGCTGTACGTCGACGCCCACGCCCACACGACGACGAGGGCCCCGATCCCGGCCACGGCGGCGAGGACCGGCCCGCCGCGTGCCACGACGCCCTGGAGGCGGGCCCGTCCGGCGCGGGTCGGCATCTCTTCGGGAGCTGTCGCCCGCGGTGGGTCGCCGGTGGGCTCGCGCCGGGCCTGCAGCGCGTCGTTCTCGAGGATGGTCATACTCGCCTTGCCTCCTGGTCAGGTCGCTTGGGGTCGAAGGTGGTCTTGTCGAGGCGGATCTCGAACGGGGCCATGTCGTCGCTTGGGATCGGGATGCCCTCGGCCTTCGCCACCTCGGCGTAGAGGTCGGTCAGGATCAGCTGGTCGGCGATCTCCTGGTACGGCGGCGGGTCCTTGACCAGGCCCATCCGCACGAACTGCGACATGAACCAGATGGCATGGCCCCGGCGCGGGAAGTTGACCTGCCCGCCCCGGAAGAACTGCATCTGCTCGCCCTTGAAGTCGCGGGTGCCGAGACCCTGCCCGAGGTCGTACACGCCGGTGAGCCGGCCCCGGATGTCGGCGGCCGGGGCGTTCACGTAGCCCTCGGCTCCGACCGTATCCGCCGCCTGCGACCGGTTCACCGGATCGTCCAGCCACTTGCTGGCCTGCAGCACCGCCGCCATGACGTCCTTCAGCGTGTCGGTCTGCTCGGTGGCGAACTTGTTGCTCACGACCAGTGCCTTCTCCGGGTGGTTCAGCCACAGGTCCTGGGTGGCGAGGTGAGTGAACCCGATCCCCTGGTGGACGGCCACGGCGCCCCACGGCTCGCCCACGCAGTACCCGTCGATGTTGCCGACGCTCATGTTCTGCACCATCTGGGGTGGCGGGACCGGGGTGATCTTGACGTTGGCCAGGTTGGCTTTGGTGGCGAGCAACCAGTAGCGGAGCCAGATGTCGTGGGTGCCGCCCGGGAAGGTCATGGCCAGCGCCGGCGCGTTGCGGCTCTCGAGGATCGCCTTGGCCTTGGCCGGGTCCCCGTAGCCGATGCTGGCGTAGTCCTTGCTCAGCGTGATCGCCTGCCCGTTGTTGTTCAGCATCATGGCGATCTTGAGGTCGCGGCTCCCCGGCCCGCCGATGCCGGTGGCGACCGACATCGGGAGGCTGAACAGGCCGTGGCAGCCGTCGATCTGGTTGTTGAGCAGCGCGTCGCGCGTGGCGGGCCACGAGGCCTGCTTGATGACCTCGACGTCGAGATCGCGCTCGGTGAAGTACCCGAGCTCCTTGGCCATGATCACCGACGACGCATCGGTCAGGGCGATGAAGCCGAGCTTGACCTTCCGTACCGGCTTACGGCCCTGCGTCGCGGCGCCGGGCGCGACAGTCGAGGCGACGGTCTTGGCTGTCTCCTTCGCGTTCCCACACGCCGCCAGCACGCCGCCTATCGCCGTGGCCCCGGCCGCGAGCAGGAAGTCTCTTCTGCGCATCCCCTCCATGTCCGGAGTCAACCGGAGTCTTGTGTTTCGGCGGTTGCCGCCCGATGAACGGAGCGCGTCCAGGCCCGCACGCCGGTGCGCGGCGGCTTGTGAGGGAGCAGGGGCTCGATGTGGACCGCCGACTGCTTGTAGTTGGGCTCACGCGAGATCGGGTCGAACTCGTCCACCGTCAGCCGGTTGACGCACAGCTCGTCGTAGTGGAACGGCATGAACACCTCGCCGGCGCGCACCGTCGCCGTCACCCGGACGGGAACGCCCTCGACCCGACCGCGGCGCGACACGAGCCGCACCTGATCGCCGGGGCCGACGCCGAGACGCGCCGCGTCGTCAGGGTTGACCTCGACCCAACCCTCGGGCGCCAGGTGCTCGAGGACGTCCACCCGGCCCGTCTTGGTCCGCGTGTGCCAGTGTTCGACGGTCCGGCCGGTGTTGAGGAGGAACGGGTAGCGCTCGTTGGTGGCGTCCGAGATGGGCTCCGGCGTCACGCACCACAGCCGAGCGCGACCGGAGTCGGTACGGAACCGGCCGTCCGCGTAGAGCCGCTCCGTGCCCGGCGAACCGGGCGGGCACGGCCACTGCAGTCCGCCGGCGGCCTCGATCGTGTCCCACGTCATCCCGCTGTAGTCGCAGGGCCTCCCGGCTGAGACCTTCCGCCATTCGTTGAACGCATCCTCCGGACCGGACCACCCCGGGAACAACTCGTCGCTCACGCCGGCCGCCTCGGCGACGGCCAGGACGATGTCGAAGTCGGACCGCGCCACGCCCGGCGGTTCGACCGCCTTGTGGACCCGCGAGGCGCGCCGCTCCGAGTTCGTGTAGGTGCCGTCCTTCTCGCCCCAGATGGCGGCGGGGAGGACGACGTCGGCGAGCGCGGTCGTCGGCGTCTCGAACCCGTCCTGCACCACGAGCAGGTCGAGGTTGCGCAGCGCCTGCTCGAGCCGGCCCCGGTTGGGGAACGACACGGGCGGGTTGGTGGCGATAATCCAGAGCCCCCGGACGGTGCCGTCGAGGACCCCATCGATGATGTCGGGATAGGCCCGCCCGCGCGCCGTCGGGATGCGGTCGAGGGGCAGGTTCCAGAGGGCCGCCAGCTCGGCCCGGTCGGCGGCGTTGTCGTAGGCCCGGTAGCCGGGGAGCGACGCTGTGCTCCCGGCCTCGCGCGTGCCCATGGCGTTGCACTGGCCGGTGATCGACATGGGCGCCGCACCGGCCTTGCCGATGTTGCCGGTGATCAGGCACAGGGTGTTCATCAGCGTGACGGTCTCGGTGCCCTGCACCGAGTGGTTGACGCCCATGGTCCACGCCGCGAACGCCCGCTCGGCCCGACCGAACGCGAGCGTGGCCTGCCGGATCTGGTCGGCCCTGACCCCGCACTCGGCCGCAACCCGGTCGAGGTCGTACGGAGCCACGTGCGCCGCCAGTTCGGCGAAGCCCTCGGTGTGGGCCGCGACGTAATCGTGGTCGACCAGGCCCTCGTCGATCAGCAGCTTGATCATGCCGTTGAGGAGCGTGATGTCGGTCCGCGGGCGAACGGCCAGGTGGATGTCGGCGATGCCCGCGGTCTTGGTCACGCGCGGGTCCACGGCGATGACGGTGGCGGCGGTGTTCTCGAGCACGCGGGGCATGAGGAGGGGGTGATTGTCGGCGATGTTCGCCCCGACGAGGAGGATGCAGTCGGCGGTGTCGAAGTCGGCATAGGAGCCGGGTGGCCCGTCACTGCCGAAGCTCCGCTTATAACCCGCTACCGCACTTGCCATGCACAGCGTGGTGTTGCCGTCGTGGTGACGGATGCCGAGCCCCAGCCGGGCCAGCTTGCCCAGCGTGTAGAACTCCTCGGTCACGAGCTGGCCGGTGGAGATGACCGCGACGGCGTCGGGCC
>JBOGIC010000381.1:0-3207 GCA_050744985.1 Acidimicrobiales bacterium | reverse complement strand
CAGCCGCCTGGGCGCGTTCGTCCGCACCGTGCTGCCGCTGAGCTTCCCCGGGGTGGTGGCCGTGGTCGTGTTCTCGGCCACGCTGTCGGCGAGCGAGTTCATCTACGCGCTGGCCTTCGTCTCGCAGACGAGCCAGAAGACTGTCAGCGTCGGCGTGCCGACCGAACTGGTGCGGGGCGACGTGTTCTTCTGGCAGTCCCTGCAGGCTGCCACCCTGCTCGTCGCCATCCCCATCGCGCTGGTCTTCAACGCGTTCCTCAAACGGTTCATCACCGGCTTCACGATGGGGGCGGTCAAGGGCTGAGCGGCCGGCCGGCATCCGGATCCGGGCGTGCTCCGAACTCAGGGTGGAGGAAGGGGGTCGGGGATGAGGTCGAGGCGGGTCCTGGTGGGGGTGGCGCTGGCGCTCGTGGCGGCGGCCGTGCTCCTCGCGCCGGGGGCGGCGTCGGCGCACCCACTCGGCAACTTCACCGTCAACGTCTACAGCGGGCTCCGGGTCGGGGCCGACCGGGTGGACGTGCACCTCGTCGTCGACATGGCCGAGATCCCCACCTTCCAGGCGCGCGTCGACCCGGTGGATGCGCCCGCCTACGGCCGGACGGTCTGCGCCGAGAGTCCCGGCCGGGTGTCGCTGAGCGTCGACGGCCGGACGGTGCCTGTGCGCGTCGTCAGCAGCGAGGCCGAGATGCCGCCCGGGCAGGGCGGGCTCGCCACGTTGCGGGTGACGTGCCGGCTGACCGCCGAGACCGATTACGGCGTTCGGGCCACGCAGGCCGGCGAGTCGCGGGACGAGCACACCATCCGCTATCGCAACGACCTCTACGCCGACCGGGTCGGCTGGCGCGAGATCACCGCCGTCGGCGACGGGGCCGTCCTGGTGGCGAGCGATGTGCCCGAGACGAGCACGAGCGCCGCCCTCACGGCGTACCCCGACGACCTGTTGCAATCGCCCCTCGACCAGGGCGCGGCAACGCTGCGAGCGCGCCCCGGTGGCCCGGCGGCGGCCCCCGAAGCGACCGCGACCGGCGCGTTCGGGCGGGCTCGCAACGCATTCACCGACCTGGTGGCCCGGCGCGACCTGACGATCGGGTTCGGCCTGCTCGCCATCGGCATGGCGGTGGTGCTCGGCGGCATCCACGCCTTCGCCCCTGGCCACGGCAAGACGATGATGGCCGCCTACCTCGTCGGCCAGAAGGGCACGCTGCGCCAGGCGGCCACCATTGGCCTGACCGTCACCGTCACCCACACCGCCGGCGTGCTGATCCTCGGCCTGGTCCTCACGGCCACGACCGGGTTCACGCCCGAGCGGCTCTACCCGTGGCTGGGCGTGGCCAGCGGCCTTCTCGTGGTCGGGATCGGCGTCAACCTGCTCCGGGTGGCGCGGACGCGCACGGCGCCGCACACTCACGCACACGCCCCCGAGCCGGCCCGCGAGTTCGTGACGGTGGGCGGCGGCCACTCCCACTCCCACGCCCACCCGCATCCCCACCCGCACGACCATGCCGACCGTCCGCCGGAGCTGAGCCGTCGCAACCTGCTGGCCATGGGGCTCGCGGGGGGGATGGTGCCCACGCCCTCGGCGCTGGTCGTGCTGCTCGGGGCCATCGCCCTGGGTCGGGCGTGGTTCGGGGTCGTGCTGGTCATCGCCTACGGCGTCGGCATGGCCGCCACCCTCACCGGAGCCGGCCTGCTGCTCGTGCGGGCCCGGGCGGCCATCGAGCGGCGCATGGTGAACCGCCACCCCGGCCGCCTCGCCCGGCTCAGCACCGGCCTCCCGGTCGTCACCGCGTCGGTCATCGTGGCCGCCGGCCTGTTCCTCGCGGTACGAGGAGCCGTCCAGCTCTGAGCGTGAGGGACGCTCCTGGTACGCGGTGAAGCTGCACGCGACCTCGACGCCCGGCTGCGGCATGAGGCGGAGTGCCGCGACACGACGATTTCGGAGCTGACGCGGGCAGCGTGCGCGCCGTCGTCGGTGACCGGGACCCTCCTTTCCCTGAGGGCGAGCAGGGCCGAACGCCAGTTCGACATAGAAGTAAAGTTCATCAGCGACGTTCGATCCCCGTGACGATCCGGAGGGGGGAGCCGTGCCAAAGCGAGACCGTCCATGCGAGCTATGCGTAACTAGATCGGCCTCCAAGAACGGGGAGCACGTGCTGACAAACTGGTTTCTGCGGAGGTGGCCGGAGCATCTCTACACGCTGTATCGGAACGGCCAGCCCGTCGTGCGACGTGATGGCCGCCCACGGACCGAGCAGAGCGCCACCCGGGTGAAGCTCCCCGCTTGTGGAACCTGCAACTGCCGGGACCTGCCGACAGGCGCTTGGCGATCTACCTCCCGACGGTGCACGCTGACGGCCGGGTCGTTCGCTTTCGGGCTTTCCGAGCCGGCCTCGAGTGTCTCTTCGTGACGCTGGTCTATCACCCCGGTTGGAGGATCGATCATCCCGGCGAACACGATCGAACGAGCCTTCGCCTGTGGCCGCCGCCCGATGCTGATGTCGTCGACTTCGCGGCGCTTGCGCCAGTCGGCGCCTCGGACATCCTGTGGGTCGAAGACACCGTGCTGACGTTCCCGCGATGCCGCCTCTGGCGCCCAACGAGAGCTTTTGGGATGTGAATCGCTTCTCGGGGCTGGTGATGGTTCAGGGCTGAGGGACCGTCACACGAGGGCCCGACGTAGTACTAGTCCCCGAGCTCGTCATCACCGAGGTGAGCTAGCTGTTGGGTACGCGCGTTGGCGTGACTACCGAAGTGCGGTTCATCGGTGACCTCGCCTCGGGCAACCTCATTCTCGAACCGGTCGCGGCACCGGACTGGCTGCAGGATCGCCGACCTCGTCTCGACGTACCGGGACCTCGGTCTCGGGACGGTCGATGCATCCGTCATTGCGACGGCCGAACGCCTGATGGTTCGTGACGTGGCGACGCTCGACCGCCGCCACTTCACCGTCGTGCGGTCAGCGATCGGAGCGTTCGACCTCCTACCGTGACGAACCGCGTCGCGTTCCCGAACGGATCAGCTTGGTCATGGAGGCTCAGCACACACACCAGACGGTGTCGACGCCGAGTCGGCTCACGAATTGGCTGGTATCGTCGACGCACGGCGCCTACGGCGGCGCCCCTGCGGGAGGGGTACAGATGAGTGATGGCCGGCACTCCGCGATCAACCGTGGTTTTCGCTACGGAGGGCCAGGACGAAGGATGGGGC
>JBOGIC010000380.1:0-9484 GCA_050744985.1 Acidimicrobiales bacterium | reverse complement strand
CAGCGCGAGGCCCTCGGCAGCTTCATCCGGGCCCAGCGCAAGCTGGCCAACATGTCGCTGCGGGAACTGGCCGACCTGACCGACGTGTCCAACCCGTACCTGAGCCAGGTCGAGCGCGGCCTGCACGCCCCGTCGGTGCGGGTGTTGCAGTCGATCGCCCGGGCCCTAAACCTGTCCGCCGACATGGTGATGACCCAGGCCGGATGGTTCGACCCCGGAGCCGGTGACGCCTCAGCCGAGCCGCTGGGTACCGCCCCGGCCCCGAGCACGACCGAGACGGCGATCCGCACCGATCCGCGCTTGACCGCCCAGCAGAAGGAAAGCCTCCTGGCGGTCTACCGGAGCTACGTCGGCCCGGAGCGGTCGTAGAGGAAGAACCCCCGGCCCGCCTTGCGCCCCAGCAGGCCGGCGTGGACCATCCGGGACAGCAGCGGCGGCGGCGCGTAGAGCGGCTCCTTGAACTCCTCGTACATCGATTCCGCGACGGCCATTGTCGTGTCCAGCCCGATCAGGTCGATCAGGGCGAGGGGGCCCATGGGGTGGTTGCAGCCCTGCACCATGCCGGCGTCGATGTCGTCGGCGGTGGCAAACCCCGATTCGAGCATCCGCACCGCCGACAGCAGGTAGGGGATCAGCAGGGCGTTGACGACGAAGCCGGCCCGGTCCTTGGAGTGGATCACGTGCTTGCCGAGCGTTTCGACCGCGAACGCCTCGGCCCGCGCCTCGGTGTCGGCCGTCGTGAGCAGGGACGGCACCAGCTCGACGAGCTTCATCAGCGGCACCGGGTTGAAGAAGTGGATGCCGATGACCGATCCCGGCCGGTTGGTCGCCATGCCCAGCTTCATGATCGGGATCGACGACGTGTTCGACGCCAGGATGGCGTCCTCGGCGGCGACGACCTTGTCCAGGGCGGCGAACATGTCCACCTTGGCGTCCTCGGACTCGACGATCGCCTCGATGACCAGCTGGCGGTCGGCCTGCTCCCCCAGGTCGGTGCTGAACCGGATGTGACGGAGGGTTTCGTCGCGCTCACTCGCCGTGAGCTTCCCGGCGTGCACGGCCTTGTCGAGCGAGCGGGTGATGCGGGTCTGGGAACGATCGAGGGCGGCCAGGTCGACGTCGTGGACGATCACGTCCAGTCCGGCTCGGGCGTGCACCTCGGCGATGCCCGATCCCATCTGGCCCCCCCCGACGACACCGACCCGGTCGATGTCGGGGGCGGCGGGCACTCAGTCGACCGTGACCATCTGCTGCAGACCGGTGATCTCGAGCAGTTTCACCGTTTGGCGGCTGGGCTGGCGGATGGCGAGGGACCGGCCCTGGGGCCGTAGCCGCTTGACGCTGGCGACGAGCACGCCCAGCCCGTTGGAGTCGATGAACGCCATGTCCTTGACGTTCACGACGATCGTCCTCTGGCTCGACGCGACGAGCTCGTCGAGGCAGTCCCGCAGTTGGTGCGCGCTGTAGGCATCGACCTCGCCACGGACCCTGACGACTTTCTCGCCGACGCGGCCTTCTATGGCTGCGATGGTGCCACTGGACGGCAGCGCCATGGGGATGTCTCCTCTCAACACGTGTCTACCGGAGGCGGACGTCGGTGCTTCGTGCTGCGGATAGACGAACGCCGCCGACCTTATCGCCTGAGATCGCCGTGTCAACTGCGCCGGCCGAGAGTGAGTTCGTCTCGGGCAAGTCGGCGCCATTACGTTACGCACCCTGTGACCTCCTCGATCCGAAAGGTGCTGGTTGCCGCCGTCGCGCTCGTGCTGCTGGCGGCATGCGGCCACCCGACCCAGGACCGCACGATGACAATCGCCCTGGTCGACGGCCGCCCCGCCATCCTTCCCACGGTTGTCTCCGTCGACAAGGAGAATCGGGTGGTCATGACGGTGAGCAACACGACCAACGCCGTCCACGGGTTCACGATCGAGGGCTATAGCCGGTCGCTGGTGCTCGAAGGCGGGCAGACCGAGGAACTGAGATTCAACGCCTACCGGGGGGGCACGTTCCGGATCTTCTGCCAGCTCCATCCCGCCCACCAGACGGCCACGCTCGTCGTACGCTGAGCGTACTCTGGGTCTTGTGTTCGACCGCATCGAGGCGGACGGGTACGAGCAGGTGGCCTACTGCCAACACCGCGGGTCCGGGCTCAAGGCGATCGTCGCCATCCACTCCACCCGGCTCGGGCCGGCCCTCGGAGGCACCCGCTTCTACCCCTACGAAACCGAGGATGCCGCGCTCGAGGACGTGCTGCGCCTGGCCCGGGGGATGACCTACAAGGCGGCGGCGGCCGGCCTCGACCTGGGGGGCGGCAAGGCCGTCATCCTCGGTGACCCCGGCCGCGACAAGTCCGAGGGTTTGCTCCGTGCCTACGCCCGGTTCGTGGACTCGCTGGGCGGCCGGTACGTCACGGCCGAGGACGTGGGGACGACGCAGGCCGACATGGACATGATCCGCCGCGAGACCCGCCACGTGACCGGTGTGAGCGTCGAGTTGGGCGGATCGGGCGACCCCTCGGCGGCCACGGCCTACGGCCTGTTATGGGCGATGAAGGCGGTGGCGCAGCAGCTGTGGGGGGACGAGTCGCTCGAAGGCCGCCACATCGTGGTCTCCGGTGTCGGCAAGGTGGGCAGTGGCCTCGTGAAGCACCTCGTGGACGAGCACGCCAAGGTCACCGCCGCGGACGTCAACGAGGCCCCGGCCACGCGCATGGTGACCCGGTTCGGCGTCGAGTCGGTTGGGCCGGACCAGGCCTACTCCGTGCCGTGCGACATCTTCTCGCCGTGCGCTCTCGGCGGCGTGCTCAACCCCGTGACGATCCCCCAGCTCGACTGTGCGGCGGTGGTCGGCGCCGCCAACAATCAGTTGGCCGACCCGACCTGCGCCAAGCTGTTACACGATGCGGGGGTGCTGTATGCGCCCGACTACGTCGTGAACGCGGGGGGCGTCATCAACATCGCCGAGGAACTATCGCCGACGGGCTATCACCTCGACCTGGCCAAGGCCGCCGTCCGGCGCATCTTCGACACGCTCAGCTCGGTGCTGGCGGCGGCTGCGGCGGACGGCATCACCACGGCCGTGGCCGCCGACCGGATGGCGGAGCGGCGCATCGACGAGCTGGCCGGCGTGCAGCAGATCCTGAGGAGGCCCGTATGACCACGGTCTTCGACCACGAAGAGCTCTGGGCGACGCCCCTGCACGACCGGCACACCGAGCTGGGCCTGGGCGGGGACGACCTGGTCGCCATGTACCGCATGATGGTGCTGACGCGGGCCGTCGACCAGAAGATCTGGAACCTGCAACGCATCGGCAAGATCCCCTTCGCCATCCCCGGCCAGGGGCAGGAGGGCGCGCAGGTCGGCTCGGCCTGGGCCCTGCGGGCGGGTTACGACGTGGCGCTGCCCTACTACCGCGACTTCGGGGTCGTGCTGTCACTCGGGATGACGCCCGAGGAGGTCGTGCTCAACTCCCTCGCCCGTCCCGCCGACCCCAACTCCGGCGGGCGCCAGATGCCCAACCACTGGGGCTGCCGCCGCTTGAACATCATCACCGGGTCGTCGCCGATCGGCACGCAGCTCCCCCATGCGGCGGGGCTGGCCAACGCGGCCAAGATCCGGGGCGAGGACCGGGTGACGGTGTGCTGGTTCGGCGAGGCCACGTCGTCCAAGGGCGACTACCACGAGGCGCTGAACTACGCCGGGATCCACGACCTGCCGCTGGTGCTGGTCTGCGAGAACAACGGCTACGCAATCAGCGTCCCCCACGACATGCAGGCGGCGGTGAAGGACGTGGCTTCGCAGGCGGCGTCGTACGGGTTCGAGGGGATCGTCGTGGACGGCAACGACCCGCTCGAGGTCTACGGCGCGACCAAGGCGGCCGTCCAGAAGGCTCGGGACGGCGGCGGCCCGACGCTGATCGAGGCCAAGACCTACCGTCTCCTGCCCCACACGTCCGACGACGACGACCGCAAGTACCGCACGACCGAAGAGATCGATGCGTGGCGGCGCAAGGACCCCCTGGCCCGCATGCGCCAGTACCTCGTCGAGCAGCAGTACCTGTCGGTCGAGGACGAGGCCAAGCTGGTGGAGCAGGTGCGCGCCGAGGTGAGCGCGGCGGCGGAGAAGGCCGAAGCGGCGCCGCCGGCGGCGGCCGAGGACGCCTACGCGAAGGTGTGGGCGCGCCAGCTCCGGCCGATCCCACGCGTGCCGGCGACGGTGCGCCAGGCGGTGGTAGCGCCGGCGCCGTCACCGATCCCCGCGTCGGGGGTGACCCGCAGCGTGCTCGAGACCGTGTGCTGGACCCTGGGCGAGCTGATGGCGGCCGACGAGCGGGTCGTCGTGCTGGGCGAGGACGTAGGCGTGCTGGGTGGCGTGTTCCGCGCCACCGAGGGCCTGCAGACCCGGTTCGGGGCCGCCCGGGTGATCGACACACCGCTGGCCGAGTCTTCGATCGTCGGGATCGGCATCGGCCTGGCCCTCGCCGACCTTCGGCCGGTCGTGGAGATCCAGTTCGCCGACTTCATGCACTCCTGCGTCGACCAGTTGGTCAACGAGGCGGCCAAGATCCACTACCGGTCCAACGGCGACTTCAACGTGCCGATGGTGGTGCGGGCGCCGTGGGGCGGCGGCACCCACCGGGCGATCTACCACTCGCAGGCGATCGAGGCCATGTACGCCCACGTGGCCGGCATCAAGGTGGTGTGCCCCTCCACGCCGGCCGACGCGTGCGGCCTGCTCCGCCAGGCCGTCGACGACCCCGATCCCGTGCTGTTCCTCGAGCACAAGCTGACGTACCGCCGGGTGAAAGGCCCGGTGCCGGAGGGCGACTGGCGGGTGCCCATCGGCGTGGCCGAGGTGGTGCGGCCGGGCGACGACATGACGCTGGTCACCTACGGGCGCCACCGGCACCTGTCGATGGAGGCCGCCGACACGCTGGCCGAGGAGGGCTACTCGGTCGAGATCATCGACCTGCGCACCATCTCGCCGCTCGACCGCGACACCGTGTTGTCCTCGGTCGTCCGCACCGGCCGGCTCCTGATCGTGCACGAGGACAACATCAGCTTCGGCGTCGGCGCCGAGGTGGCCGCCATCGTGGCCGAGGAGGCGTTCTTCGACCTCGACGCCCCCATCCGGCGCCTGGCCATGCCCGACGTGCCGGCGATGCCGTACAACGAGATCCAGGAAGCCGCGCTTCTCATCGAACCCGCCCAGATCGCCGGCGAGGCCCGCGCCCTCCTGGACCTTTAGGGTCGAGGAGGGCGCGGCTCCACCTCACGCCATCCGCCTGGCCCGGTTCAGACCGCCGTTCGTCCGGCGGTCGCCCGGCCCAGGATCAGGTCGCCCTGGAGGATGCTGTTGGGGTCGTCGACGATGTTGTTGCTCCCGTCGAGGGTCGCCCCGAAGTACTCGTGGACGGGGTTGACCGTGAGCGAGCCGTCGGCGTTGTTGACCTGCTCGTTGAACACGATCACGAAGTAGTCGGTCGTGGTGTCGTTGAGGTGCACGTGCCCCGCCACCTTGGTGTTCGCGCCGGGCATGCTCGACACGGCCGTGGTGCCCTCGGGGTTGCCCGCGTCGTGGGTGTGGCCGCCGCAGTTCGTGGCGAGGCTGGTGCAGTTGAACGAGTTGCTGTGCACGTTGTAGGTCCCGCTCGAGACGCTCGTCGCGGCCGTCTTGGTGCCGTTGTTGAAGGCGGTCACGGTCCCGGCCAGGCTGTTGGCGGTAAAGATCTCGCCGCCCGTCTCGTTGACGCCGTTGCAGGCGGTGTTCGTCGCCATGTTGATCTTGGAGATGCTGGTCGAGGCGGTCGCGGAGCCGGAGGGGCCCAGGCTGCCGGAGGTGGAGACGGCGATCGTGTCCGAGGTGAAGAGGACGGCGGGCCCGTAGACGACCCTCCCGCAGGTCGCGCTGGCGGTCTGCGGACTGTTCGACGCGTTCGACGCCAGCGTCACTTGGGGAGTCGGACCGGTGTCGGACTGCGCCCCACCGAAGAGGCTGATGTTGAAGGCGCGGTAGCCATAGGCGTTGCCTATCACGGACGTCACATTGGCGGCGGCGGCCGGTTGCACGGCGACGCCGAGCACGAGCGCAATCGCACCGAGCGAGGTTGCGAGGATCGTCCTGGTACTGATGGGTCTGTTCTGATGCATCCCGTTGTTCTCCTTGGTTCGCTAACGCACCGCCACCGCGGTCGCTCCGCGGGAGCGGTCACGCCACACGCCGGCGGCGCTCACGGCGCCAGCATGGCGCGCCGCCCGGCGCGAAACATGAGCCAGGGTGGCCTATATGCGTCGCGTCACCCCCGTCGTTTACTCCGCGCCATTGGGGCTCACAAACCCCTCAAGCGCGGATCAAATGGGGGGTTCGCCAAGTTCGCGCAAGGCCAGGGCAAGGGCGGCGCGGAGCTTGCGGGCGGTGTCGGGGGACAGGTGGGCGACCACACCTGTGCCGGGCCGGCCGGCCTCCTCGACGGTCAGCTCCACCCGCAGATCGGCGCATTCGTCGCAGTCGTCCAGAATCGCGACGGCCCAGGCCGTACGCGCCCGCTCCGGGTCGTCGTCGGGATGGTCGTCGAGCCCGTAGTCCGCGAGCTTCTTCACCGACCTCAGCCGGCGGGGTGGACGAGATCGACCTCCGGGAGGCGGTCGAGGTCTTCGAGCCGGGCCCGCTGCAGCGGCACGTCGACGGGGTAGCTGCCCGTGAGGCAGGCGGTGCAGAACCCGGACGCGCTCGCGCCGGTGGCGGTGATCAGCCGGTCGAGGTCGAGGTAGGCCAGCGTGTCGCAGCCGATGTAGTCCCGCACCTCCGAGACCGTGAGGTCGGCGGCCAGCAGCTCGGACTGGCTGCCGGTGTCCATGCCGAAGAAGCACGGCCACCGGTAGGGCGGCGACGAGATGCGCAGGTGGACCTCGGCGGCCCCCGCCTCTCGCAGCATGACGACCAGCGCCTGCTGGGTCGTGCCGCGCACGATCGAGTCGTCCACGACCACCAGCCGCTTGCCGGCGATGTTCTCGCGGATGGGGTTGAGCTTCACGCGCACGCCCTGGGCCCGCTTGGCCTGGCTCGGCGCGATGAACGTGCGGCCGATGTAGCGGTTCTTGACCAGGCCGTGGCCGAAGGGAATGCCACTGCGCCGGGCGTAGCCCTCGGCGGCGGGGATGCCCGACTCCGGCACCGGCATGACCATCGCCGGGCGCGGATCGGGGTGGGTGTCCTTGGGCAGCGGGGCCTGCTCGGCCAGCAGCTCGCCCATACGCTGGCGGGCGCTGTGCACCGTCTGGCCGTACAGCTGGCTGTCGGGGCGGGCGAAGTACACGAACTCGAACAGGCACAGCCGCGGCGACACCCGGTCAACGGCGAACGGCCGCATCGAGCGCAGGCCCGACCCGTCGATCACGACCATCTCACCCGGATCGACCTCGCGTACGAGGTGGGCGCCGACGATGTCGAGCGCAGTCGTCTCCGACGCCAGCACCCAGCCGCCGTCCAGCCGCCCCAGGCACAGGGGCCGGAAGCCGTGGGGGTCACGCACGCCGATGACGTGGTCCTCGTCCATCAGCACGAGCGAGAAGGCACCCTCGAGCTGGGGGAGGACCGTGGGCAGGGCGTCGACGAGGGTGCCGCCCGTGGCCACGATCTCGGCGTGGAGCAGCTCGGCGACCAGCTCGCTGTCGCTCTGGATCGTGCCGGGGAACGCCCCCGCGGCCGCGGCCAGGTTGGTGGTGTTGACGAGGTTGCCGTTGTGGCCGAGGGTGAACCCGGCACCGCCGGCCGGGCGGTAGATCGGCTGGGCGTTCCCCCAGGTGCTGGCGCCGGTCGTCGAGTAGCGCACGTGGCCGATCGCCAGGTCGCCCTGCAGCGGCGCCAGCGTGCGCTCGTCGAACACGTTGGTCACCAGCCCCATGTCCTTCACCACGGTGATGGCGTCGCCGTCGCTCACCGCCATCCCGGCCGACTCCTGGCCGCGGTGCTGCAGGGCGTAGAGGCCGAAGTACGTGAGCTGCGCCACCGGGAAGCCCGGTGCATACACACCGAACACACCGCAGGCCTCCCGCGGCTGGTGGTGTTCACAGGACACCGGGGTCACCCCGGCATTCTAGTGGGCGATCGTTCTCGCCTTGCGGAGGCGGCGCCGGGCCCGCAGCAGCAGAGAGTCGACGGCGCTGGTGGACAGTCCGAGCGACGCGGCGATCTCGCTCGGCGGCTGATCGTCGACGGCCCGGGCGATCACGGCCTGGCGCTGGCGGGTGGACAGGGTGGACAGGGCGGCTTGCAGCGATCTGACCTCCTCCCGGCGCAGGATCGACTCCTCGGGATCGCCGCGGGCCGGGCTCGGCCGCTCCTCGGCGACGGGCCGGCACTCCGGCTGGGTGCGGGCCCGGGCCCGCAGGGTGTCGAGGCAGAGCCGGCGGGCGATGACGTGCACCCATGGCCCGAACCGCCGCTCGCCACCACACTGGTCGATGCGTTCGAAGGCTCGCACGAACGCCGCCTGCGCGGCCTCCTCGGCGTCGACGGCATCGCGCAGCACGCCCAACGTGGCCCGGTGGACGGACGGGTAATGACGCCGGTAGAGGGCGGCAAAGGCGTCGGTCGAGCCGGCCTGGACGGCCCGCACCTCGTCGGCATCGGCGCCGGCATCCGCATCGGCGAGGGCATCGGCATCGGCGACGGCATCGGTGAGGGCATCGGCGAGGGCATCGTCACACCGGACCGTCTGCACCATGCGGCCCCTCTCGGTCGGGATCACTCCGCCCGCGTCTCGAGCGAAGTCAGTGCTCCATGGCCGCCGTCATCCGGGCGGGAAGGCTAGCGCGAAACCGTTCAACGGTCGTAACAATCGGCAGGTCGAGAACGCCGTCCACGACGAGTCGTTCCCCTCCTGCTCGCCCGGTAACCACCGCGGGGACTCCGGATCCGCCGGCGCGGGCCAGCACGTCCTCGACGGCCTCCTCGGAGACGCACGCCACCACCCGCGACGGGCCCTCGTGGAACAGGCCGGTGTGACCGGCGACGCCGGTGACACCGAACCCGACGCCCGACCGCACGGCCATCTCCGCCAGGGCCACACCGAGACCGCCGTCGGCCACGTCGTGCACGCCCGCGAGCAGGCCCTCGTCGACCAGGCCCCGCACCAGCTCGCACACGGCCCGGTGCGGCTCCATGTCGAGCGCCGGCAGCGTGCCGCCACGGTGGCCGTGGACGGCATCGGCCCACCGCGACCCGGCCAGCGTCGCCGGTTCCTGGGGGCCGATGAGCACGATCACACCGCCGTCGACGAGACGCACGCCGGGCGGGCGGCGCCGGAGGTCGTCGATGACGCCGACCATCCCGACTACGGGCGTGGGGTCGATGTCACGGCCGGCCGACTCGTTGTAGAGGCTGACGTTGCCGCCGACGACGGGCACACCCAGGGCGGTGCACGCGGTGGCCATCCCGTCGATCGCCTCCGACAGCTGCCACATGACCTCGGGGTGCTCGGGATT
>JBOGIC010000379.1:0-3272 GCA_050744985.1 Acidimicrobiales bacterium | reverse complement strand
CGGGAGGACGATGGTCCTCGTGGGCCTGGGCGGCGTCGCAGTGGGCCTGCTGCTGTTCTTCCTGGTCCTCGTCGTCACCGGTCCCAAGTCGGCCGAGCAGGCTGCCCAGGCGACGTTCAAGGTCGGCGCGGCGGAGAGCCTGGCGAAAACCGTCGACCGCTCGGGGCCACTGCTGTTCCAGGACCTCCTCAACCGCTCGCGGGACATCTACGTCCAGAACGTCGGCAACGACGAGTGGCGCGCCTTCGAAGCCCATGCGCCGGGCGCACCCCGCAGGTGCTCGCTGCGCTGGGAGCCGGGCCCCCGTCACTTCGTCGACCCGTGCGACGGCCGGATCTACCCACCCGACGGCACGGGCCTGACCCAGTACCGGGCGTTCGTCGACGGCAAGGGCGCCCTGGTCGTCGACCTCTCGAGCCCGCCGGCATCCTCGACGACGATCCCATAGGCCCACACACTTAGCGCGGCGGGCGACCGATCCTCGCGGCCCAGGCCCAGATGCGACTGATCTGGCGGATGGACGGCGCTCGCGTCTCCAGCGGGCGGTTTCCCGTCGTCATGTTCATGGGCTCGACTCGCGCCTCCCGGGCCAGCGAGCTGCGGTGATGCAGCCAGCGACGCGAACGTGGCTCCGACCGCGGCGGCCCGTCGGGGTCCAGCGCCGACGCCAGGCCGTGCACCTCGATGTAGCCGACCAATGCCTCGATGTCGGTGTGCGGAGCGATCCCGAGGGATTGGCGCAGGTCGGCGTCGTCGACCCGCGGCACACCGCGGCGCCAGTGCTCGGGATGCAGCAGCACGTCGACGAGCGTCTCGGTGGAGTCGAGCTCGCTGCGATGGAAGAACAGGTCGGCGTGGGCCTCGGCCATGCGGTGACGAAGCCCGTCATGGAACGAGTGGCCGGTGACGACGATCACCAACGGCCGCTCGCCCGCCGCCACCTCCCGGATACGGCGGACAACGCTGACGCCGGGGAACTGGTCGCCCGCACGACGCTCGTCGGCGGCGTCGACGATGACCGCATCGACGGCCTGCCACTGGTGGCTCCAGGCGCACGCCGTCACATGGTCGAGGGCGCCCACGAGCTCGATCTCCGGCGCCCGCCGAAGCGCCTCGACCAGCCCCAAGCGGGTCAGCTCGTTGTCGTCGACGATGACGACTCGAGTAGCTCCATCCGTGTCAGGCGTCGGTCCACCTCCTCGAGCCGTCGGGTGACGTGGTCGGCCAGCGCCGGTTCCAGCGCCGAGCCGATGCTGGCGAGCTGCTGGTAGGCGTCGTCGCGAGCTTGCTGCACCAGGTGCACCACCGCCTCCTGACCCTCACGGTAGGCGAGCATCCTGACCTTGCGCTCCTGCTCGCCGGCTTCGCGAAGGTGCGCCTCCCGAGCCCGGCCCAGGGAGATGCTGATCTGGCGCGCCGTCGGGAACGGGGCGAAGAGGAAGATCAGGTTGACCGCCACCGTCCGGGCGACGAACGGGTTTCCCCGCAGGCCTACGGCCACCCACATCGAGAACAAGACCGACAATGCCGCCGACGCCGCGACCAGTGCGATCAGCCGCCGCGGCAGCCCGTACCAGTAGAAGCCGGCGCCGTACGACAGAAGCATCAAGCCGATCAGGCCGTAGATGACGAAGCCGTCCGGGTTCTCCTGGACGCGCAGCCCCAGCACGTTGATCGCCGTCAGGACGAAGGCCACGGCGACGGTCATGACCAGGATCGCCGGGCGGGCGGCCGGGCCCCGCACGAGAAGGGCGCGATGAGTCCAATAGGCGGCGGCCAGGCAGATGGCGATGGCGGCCGCGACCCATGTAGGAGGGACGTAGCCCAACGGTGAGGGCAGCATGGTGAGGCACTGCGCGGCGATGAGCACGAACGCCATCGGGACGGGATCGACCGGGCGCTGCCGGGCGCCCGCGTCCTCGGCCACGTCGACCTCGTGAGGACCGACGCGGAGCCGCACGGCCCGCCCCGGGAGGCCGGAACCCGAAGTACCGCCCGCCAGCGTGACCCGCAGCCAACCGCGCAGGTCGAGGGCGTCGAGCGATGCACCGAGCCACCCGACCTGCGTGCGCGTCAGCAACGCGGTCCCGGTCCCCTCGGCCGGCTCGAGTCTCACCCGGCTGGCGAGGTCAGGATGGTCGTTGTGGCGGCGCTCCCACTCGAGGAGGGCCACCTGGAGATAGGTCACCTCGCTCATCGTCGAGGCGCCGAGGTCGGCCTTCCAGCCCGCCGCCAGCTGCCAGAGCGCCGATCCCGGCCGCGGCCGCCCCAGCACGGGCACCACCGCCTCGATGGCGTCCACGACCGAGCTCGCTCCCATGGCCACCGAGTTCTGGCCGCTGAGGTACGCCCGCCGGGCGTCGGCCTCGTCGCGTGTTGCGCGTTCGGCGTCCGCCTCCTCGTGCACGCGCCGGCAGTAGACGTGGAAGGCCAGCCCGATGCCCACCCCCAACACGAGCCACGCGAACGTGAACGGGAGCACCGGCAGGTCCGCCGCCACGCGCACCGCGGCGGTGACCGTTAGCGTCGTGATCGGCACGATCAATCCCCGGAGGCTCAGACGGAAGCCGGATTCCACGGCCAAGGGGATACCGAGCAGCACGGCGCCGTCGTAGAGACCGCTCGGCGGTAAGGGCGAGAGGCTCCAGAAGGCGATGTCGCCGCTGTCGAGGATCAGCCGCCACCCCAGACCCAGGCCCGGGCGCTTGCGCAGCACGAGCCAAATCCCAATGTCGAGGGCGATGAACGCGGGTAACACGACATGCCAGAGCCCGGCGCCGGCGGTCGCCCGACCCGCGGGCTCGACCAGGAAGGAGATCCGCGAGCACAGCCGGTACGTGAGGTGCAGCGTGGACCGGGCGTTGATGATCGAGCGGGCGAAGAACGTCTCGTAGGCCCGATCCGCCACCCGCCATCTCACCACCATCAGTCTCGCCGAAACGCGCGGTTCTCGCTGGTGAAGCGCGCGCCGAGAAAGCACAGACTCACCACTGTGACCAGCGAAGACGCGGACGGGTTGGGCTCGACCGTGCGTGCGGCCCGGCTGTCGCTCGGGCTCTCCCAGGCGGCACTGGCCCGGCGAGCCGGCATAAGCCCGAGCTACCTCTCACGCATCGAGGGGGCGGCGTGGCTGAATGGGGGACCGTGGCCCTCCGACGGGGTGCTCCGCGCCTTGGCCCGCGCCCTCAACCTCAGCTCCACGTCCCTCATCGAGCGGCGGGAGCGGGCGCGGGGAGCCGCGCCGGCGCCGGCTCGGGGCAACGGACGGACCT
>JBOGIC010000378.1:0-19675 GCA_050744985.1 Acidimicrobiales bacterium | reverse complement strand
GCTTAGAGGCGCAGCAGGGTGGCGTTGCGGGCGAAGTCCAGCACCGCCTCGGGGAGGAACCCGACCACGAGGGTGAAGGCCAGGGCCAGGCCGAGGGCGGCGCCAGTTCCCATGGGGATGGCGAACTCCGGCCGTTCCTCGCCTTCGGCCGCCTCGCCCGACATGTACATCGTGACGATCACCCGCAGGTAGAAGAACGTGGCGATGACGGCCGCCACCATGGCGATCACGGCCAGGGCGTAGGAGTGCGCTTCGACGGCCGCCGAGACGACGTACAGCTTGGCCAGGAAGCCGGCCGTGAACGGCACGCCCGCCTGGGCCAGGAGGAACACCGTGAACGTGAGGGCCAGCCCCGGCCGGGCCTTGGCCAGGCCCCGGTAGTCGTCGATGCTGTGGCGGTCGTCGCCCTTGCGGCCGACGATGGTGGCGATGCCGAAGCTGCCCAGCACCATGAACGTGTAGGTCATCAGGTAGAACAGCGAGGCGGCGACGCCGGTCGTGCTGGCGGCCTGCAGCCCCACGAGCACGTACCCGGCGTGAGAGATCGACGAGTAGGCCAGCATGCGCTTGACGTCGGTCTGCACGACCGCCAGCAGCGAGCCCACCACCAGGCTCAACACCGCCAGCACCCAGATGATCGGCCGCCAGTCCACCTCGTTGGTGCCGAAGGCGGAGAAGAAGATCCGCAGCAGGGCGGCAAAGCCCGCGGCCTTGGCGGCGGCCGCCATGAAGCCGGTGACGGGCGTCGGGGCGCCCTCGTACACGTCGGGCGTCCACATGTGGAACGGCACGGCCGCGACCTTGAACCCGAGCCCCACCAGCAACAGGGCCATGCCCCCCAGCAACACCCCGGTCGTGATCGTCTGGGTGCGCAGGAACTCCGAGATGATCAGCAGGTTGGTCGACCCGATGGCGCCGTAGGTGAGGGCGACGCCGTAGAGGAAGAAGGCCGAGGAGAACGCCCCGAGCACGAAGTACTTGATCGACGCCTCCAGCGAGCGAGGCCGCTCGCGCTGGTAGCCGGCGAGGATGTACAGGGCGATCGACAGGATCTCGAGGCCGAGAAAGACGATGATCAGGTCGTTGGCCTTGGCCATGAGGATCCCGCCCGAGGCCGAGAGCAGCAGCAGCACGTAGAAGTCGGGGCGGTCGAGGCGCTCGCGCTGCAGGTAGCTGTCCGCCAGCAGGACAGCCAGCACGATCGCGCTGCAGATGATGGCGGTGAAGAACAGGCCGAAACCGTCGATCACCATGGCGTCGGCCACGGCGAGGCGGGGGCCGGAGTCCTCGCCGGTGCCGGTGACCTGGTCCCACAGGGCCCACGTGGCCACCAGCGCGGCGGCCACCGTGGCCAGCGTGAAGACGGCGTACCCGGGGCCGGCGTGGCGATCGCGCAGGAACACGCCCGCCACCAGCAGCACCAGGGCGCCGCCGACGAGGATCAGCTCGGGCCCGAGCTGGCTCCACTCGATGGGCGGGAGGAACGTCGTCGTCATCGACCGCCCCCGGCGGCCACGGGTGGCGCCTCGAAGTTGGAGTGCCGCTCGACGTGCTCGATGAGCCTGTCGACCGACGGGCCCACCCGGTCGAGCACGGGCCCGGGGAACACGCCCAGGAACACGATCAGGGCGACCAGCGGCGCCATGACCAGGCGTTCACGCCATCGCATCTCCGGGAACGTGGCGTTGGGCCCTTGCGGGACGCCGTGGAACACCCGCTTGTAGGCCCACAGGAGGTAAATGGCGGCGAGGATGACCCCGGCGGCGGCCACGACCGCCCACCACCGGCGGGTGACGAACGTGCCGATCAGCACGAGGAACTCGCCGACGAAGCCGTTGAGCCCGGGCAGGCCGATCGATGAGAACATCACGACGGTGAACACGGCGGCGAACAGCGGCGCCGCCTTCTGCAGCCCGCCCAGTTCGGCGATCTGGCGGGTGTGGCGCCGCTCGTAGATCATCCCGACCAAGAGGAAGAGGGCCCCGGTGGAGAGCCCGTGGTTGACCATCTGCAGCACGCCGCCCTGCATGCCCTCGGCCGACAGGCCGAACACGCCCAGGACGATGAACCCGAGGTGGGCGACCGACGAGTAGGCGACCAGGCGTTTCAGGTCGCGCTGCATCGTGGCGACGATGGCGCCGTAGATGATCCCGATCACGCCGAGGGTGAGGAACAGCGGCGCCAGGTCGACCATGGCCTGGGGGAACAGGTACAGCCCGAAGCGCAGGAACCCGTAGGTGCCGAGCTTCAGGAGGATGGCGGCCAGGATCACCGAGCCCCCGGTCGGTGCCTCCGTGTGGGCGTCGGGCAGCCAGGTATGGAACGGGAAGACCGGCACCTTGATCGCGAACGATGCGGCGAAGGCGAGGAACAGCCAGCGCGCCGTGTCGGCGGCGAGCGACTGGCTCTCGGCGATCGTGATCAGGTCGAAGGTGAGGTTCCCGGTCGCCCCCCGGTGCAGGAAGACGACGGTGAGGATGGCGACGAACATCAGCGCCGACCCCAGCATCGTGTAGAGGAAGAACTTGAGGGCGGCGTAGACCCGGTCCTCGTACCCCCATCCGCCGATGAGGAAGTACATCGGGACGAGGACGATCTCCCAGCACACGAAGAACAGGAACAGGTCGAGCGACAGGAACACCCCGAGGCAGCCCGCCTCGAGTAGCAGCATCCAGGCGGCGTAGCCCTTGAAGTCGTGGTGGACGGTGGGGCCGAAGATGGCGATCGGGAAGATAATCCCGGTGAGCACGACGAGGAACAGCGAGATCCCGTCGACGCCGAGGCTCCAGTGGATGCCCAGCGTCGGGATCCACTCGTGCCGGGTTACGAACTGGAAGCCGGCGTCGCTCTTCTCGAAGATGGCGAGCAGGTAGATCGTCAGCAGCGCCACCACACCCGAGACGGCCAGGGCGACGACCTTGACGGCCTTCGTCTGCTCCTTGGGCACCAGCGCGACGGCGGCCGCGCCGAGCGCCGGCAGCACGAGGATGCTGGTGAGGAGGGGGAACCCGGGGTCGGTCATCGGGCCGTCACGACCGCGTCACCGCGTAGGCCAGGATGCCGACGGCGCCGGCGGCCACGGCCAGGGCGTAGTTGCGGACGAAGCCCGTCTGGACGGTGCGCAGGCGTGCGCCGGCGGCCTTGACGAGACCGCCCGTGCCGTTGACGAGGATCCCGTCGATCAGCTCGTGGTCGACCACCTCGGCGTTGAACTCGGCGAAGGCCTTGCTCGGCTCGACGACGACCTCGTCGAGGATGTCGTCCACGTAGTAGGCGCGGAGCAGCACCTCGGGCTCGACCGGTCGCCACCGGTGTTTGAGGTAGATGGCGGCCGCGATGGCTATGCCCAGCAGGGCGACGGCCACGGACACGCAGGCGAGGGTGACGAGGGTGCCGCTACTGAGGTCCATGTGCGTGAGGTTCTCGCCGAAGACCGGCTCGAGGAAGTGCTCGAGCGGGTAGTTCAGGTAGGGCAGGTTGATGACGCCGCCGAACACCGATCCGACCGCCAGCACGATGAGCGGGATGGCCATGACCGGCGGGGACTCGTGGGGCTTGAAGTCCCCGTGGGCGCGGTGTTTGTCGGCCGGCGCCTCCTTCCACCGCTCCTTGCCGTAGAAGACCATGAACACCTGGCGGCTCATGTAGTAGGCGGTGTGCAGTGCGGCGATCAGGCCGACGAGCCACAGGGCGAACGACTTCTGCCAGGCGAAGGCGAGGATCTCGTCCTTCGACCAGAACCCGGCGAATGGGAACACGCCGGCGATGGCCAGCCACCCGGCGATGAACGTCCAGGCCGTGATCTTCATGTACTTGTGGAGGCCGCCCATCCTCCGCATGTCCTGCTCGTCGTGCATGCCGTGGATCACCGACCCGGCGCCGAGGAAGAGGAGGGCCTTGAAGAACGCGTGCGTGACCATGTGGAAGATGGCGGCCACGTACGCACCGCAGCCGATGGCCAGGAACATGTAGCCCAGCTGCGAGATGGTCGAGTAGGCGAGGACCTTCTTGATGTCGCGCTGGGCGCAGGCGATGGTCGCCGCGAACAGGGCCGTGATGACGCCGACCCAGGCGATGATCGTGACCGTGTCGCCCGACAGATGCAGGATCGGGTTGGCGCGGGCCATGAGGAACACGCCGGCCGTCACCATCGTGGCGGCGTGGATCAGCGCCGACACGGGCGTGGGGCCCTCCATGGCGTCGGGGAGCCACATGTACAGCGGTAGCTGCGCCGACTTCCCCACGGCTCCGAGGAACAGGAGCAGGGTGATCGCCGTCGCCGTCGTCTTCGAGATCGCCTCGACGTCGCCGAACACGGTCAGGTACTGCAGCGACCCCACGGTGGCGAAGATCAGGAACATGGCGATCATGAAGCCGAAGTCGCCGATGCGGTTCGTGACGAACGCCTTCTGCCCGGCTGTGGCCGCCGTCGGTCGCTCGAACCAGAACGACACGAGCAGGTAGGAGCACGCGCCCACGCCCTCCCAGCCCAGGAACGTCAACAGGAAGTTGTCGGCCAGGACGAGCGTGAGCATCGAGAAGGCGAACAGGTTCAGGTAGACGAAGAACTTGGAGTAGCGCTCGTCGCCGTGCATGTAGCCGATGGCGTACAGGTGGATCAGGCTGCCGACGCCGGTGACGAACAGCGCCATCGTGATCGACAGCGGGTCGACGAGGAAGCCGAAGTTCACCTCGAGGGCGCCGGCCGGCACCCAGGTGAACAGGCTCTGGGTGAAGTGGCGGTCGTGGCCGTCGAGGCCCAGCAGGTCGAAGAAGACGAGCACGGTGACGAGGAACGCCGCCGAGCACATGGCGGTTGCCAACCAGCCCGCCGCCGGGTCTCCGAGGCGCTTGCCGGCCACCAGGAGAACGAGGAATCCGGCCAGGGGTAAGGCAGGGATCAACCAGGTGGCATCGAGCATGAAGTGCGTAGTCTTTCCTGACAGAGAGGAGCCGACAACTCTCGCCCACTACGGTGCTCGTGTGGTGGATTACACGTCGTCAGGAGTGGACGAAGAACGGGAGCAGGCGGCCTTCGCCGCCGCCATGCGCCCGTGGCTCGAGAAGACCCGGATCGCCAACCCGGATGTGCGCGTCGCCAGCGGGATCGGGTCGGGTCACTTCGCCTCCGTGCTCCAGCTCGCGGGCGGGCCGTCGATCGCCGTCACCACCGACGGCGTGGGCACGAAGATCGAGCTGGCCCGCCTCGTCGGCCGGTACGAGTCGGTAGGGATCGACTGCGTCGCCAACAACGTCAACGACCTCATCTGCGTGGGCGCCGACCCGGTGGCGCTGGTCGACTACATCGCGCTCGACGCGGTCGACGAGACCGTCCTGGGCGAGTTGGCGCGGGGGCTGTTCCTCGGCGCCGACGCCGCCGGCGTGGCCATCGTGGGCGGCGAGATCGCCCAGGTGGCGACACTGCTGGCGGCGAGGGGCCCGTCCGAGTCGCCGGTGTTCGACCTGGTCGGGACGGCGATCGGCGTCATGCCGGCCGGCGCGGCCGTGCTGGACGGCTCTTCGATAACTCCCGGCGACGTGGTGGTCGGCCTCCGGAGCTCGGGCCTCCACAGCAACGGGTACTCGCTCGCCCGGCGGGCCCTCGGCGACGGCCTGGCGGAGGTGGCCGACCGCCTGCTCGAGCCGACCCGGGTCTACGTCGGGGCGGCGCGGTCGTTGTGGGCGGCGGGCGTGCCCCTGCGCGGGATGGTGCACATCTCCGGGGGTGGCCTGCTCAACCTCCTGCGCCTGGCGGCCCCGGTCGGCTACGTGCTCGACGGGCTCCCCGACCCCCCCGAGGTCTTCGAGCTCGTCCGCCGCGCCGGTGACGTGGCCGCGGCCGAGATGTACGCCACGTTCAACATGGGCATCGGGCTGTGCGTCGTGGTGCCGCCCGAGGCCGCCGGCGCCGCCATCGCCGCGATGGGCGAGGGCGAGGTCATCGGCCGTGTGGTCGAGGGCCCGGATCGCCGGGTCGAGATCCCCACCGCCGCGCTCGTCGGCCGGGGCGACGCCTTCGCCGACGCCTTCGTCTAATCCTCAGGCGGCCACGGCTCCTCGATGAGGTGCTGGCGCCAGGTCAGGGCGACCACGTCGACGTTGCTCAGCTCGGAGCGGAAGCGGCGGATCTGGGCGAACTCCCGGATCAGGGGCAGGCTGAGGACGATCGCAACGACCCATACCGCGGCAGTGACGACGAACAGCGCGCTGAGCAGGACGACGTGGCGCGTCGGGATCCCGGCAGGCGCCGACGACGGCGCCGACGCGACGGCCCCGGCGGGGTCGGCCCACACCAACAGTCCACCGATCACCAGGGATGCGGCCACCACGCCGTATCGCTTCATCGTTCCTCCGTCGTCCTCGTCCTCGTTGAGCATTCCGGCGAAGGCCGAGATACAAACCTCAGATCGCGCAGAACTCCGTTTCGGTGGGCATGATGGGCAGGATGGTCGGATCGCCGTGATCGCTGCGCCCGTCGGGCGCCGGATCGTCGCCGGCCTCCTCGACGACCTGGCGATCGTGGCCGTGGCGCTCGGGGTGCGTCGTGCCCGGCGCCTCACGCCGGCGGTGGACGCCGCCTACCGGGTGGGCCTCACGGCGCGCTTTGGCCAGACCCCGGGTGAGTGGCTGATGGGCGTTCGCGTCGTCGACGTCGCGGCGGGCGCACGGCCGCGCTGGAACCAGGTGGCGGTGCGCTGGGGGGTGACCGCGATTCCGAACTACGCCACGTCGGTGCTCCGGCGGCAGGGCGCGCAAGATGACCTCGACGCGCTACGGCCCGAGCTCGACCGGATCGCAAGCGAGCACAGCGACGACTACCCGGCGCGCTACGCGGCGCAGGCGGCGCTGCTCGAGCGGGTGAACGTGCGGCCGTTTTCCGGGTGCCTCCCGCACGTGGTCGTCGCGGCGATCGAGGTCGCCGACCTACTCCTCGCCGCCCTCGACACGCCGTGGCACCGCCGGGTCGCCGATCGGGTGGCACGGTCGTCGTGACATCTGACAATTCCGTGAAGAGGGGGTGGCTGCTCGGCGCACGGCGGCAATCCGCACCATCATCGTGACGTCATGATCGAAGTCGAGCCGCCTCCTGCGAAGCCCCGAGCCGGGCGGCGCGGGTACGCGCTCGCGGCGCTGGCGCTGGTCGTGGTGGCGGTCGGGGCCGTGGTGTTCGCCCGCGGCATCGACCCGGCCCGCGTCGGCGTGGGGGCGCCCGACCCGAACAACCTGCCCGTCGGGCCGGAGGCGCCGCGCCTCGCCGGCGACACGGGATGGATCAACTCACCCCCGCTGACCGAGGCCGACCTCGCCGGCAAGGTGGTCGTCTACGACTTCTGGACGTACTCGTGCGTGAACTGCGTCCGCACGCTGCCCTACCTGCGGGCGTGGTACGACCGCTATGCGCCCGACGGCCTGGTGATCGTCGGTGTCCACTCGCCCGAGTTCGAGTTCGAGAAGGCCCGGGCCAACGTGGAGGCGGCGACGATGCGCCTCGGCGTCACCTGGCCCGTCGTGCAGGACAACCGCAAGGCCATCTGGGACCGCTTCGCCAACCAGTGGTGGCCGGCGAAGTACGTCGCCGACCGGGACGGGAAGCTCCGCTACACCCACATCGGTGAAGGCGCCTACACCGAGACCGAGAACGTGCTGCGCTCCCTGCTCGGCGTCGACGAGGCGGCGCCGCGGGCTGGCAGTAGCCCGGACCCGGCCGAGACATCGCCGGCGGGCGCCCTCATCACGCCGGAGACCTACCTGGGCGGGCTACGGGGCCAGACGGGAGCGCGGGCCGGCGAGCGCACCTACCCCGAGCCGGGGCCGCTCGTACCCGGCGAGGCCCGGCTGGTGGGCACGTGGGAGACCGACGAGGAGAGCGTCTACGCGATGCAGCCCGGCGCCGCGATCGTGCTGCAATACCGGGCGCGTGAGGTCAACCTCGTGCTCGCGCCGCCCCGCGACGGCGTGGTCGACGTGTCGGTGCTCCTGGACGGGCAGCCCCTGCCGCCGGCGTACCGGGCCGGCGACGTCCGGGTCGACGAGGCCGGGGCGACCACCATCCGGGTCGACCAGCCCCGCATGTACCGCATCGTGCTCGGTCCCGGGGTGGAGGAGCACCAGTTGCGGCTCACGGCGGCGGCGCGGGGCATGACGGCCTACGCGTTCACGTTCGGCGGCTGAGATGGGCACCGACGTCATCGCCCTGTTCGGGGCGGGCGTCGCATCGTTCCTGGCTCCCTGCGTGGTACCGCTGCTGCCCGCCTACCTCGGGGTCATCGCCGGTGAGGCGGACGAGGCCGCCTCGGTCCGGGCCACCGCGGTCTTCGTCCTGGGCTTCGCCGTGATCTTCGCCGCCCTGGGCGCGGCCGCTGGACTGATCGGCTCCTCCCTCGACGACGTGCAGGATGTCGTCCAGCGGGTGGGCGGGCTGTTGGTGATCGTCATGGGCCTGGCGCTGCTCGGGGTCATCAAGGGCCCCCTGGCGCGCGAGCGGCAGCTGCTCACGGGGCCCTTGCCTCGCAGTGGGCCGGCGCGGCCGTTCGTCCTGGGCGTGACCTTCGGAGCGGCCTGGACGCCGTGTGTCGGGCCGTTGCTGGGCGCCGCGCTCACGGTGGCCGCCGCCACGGGCGGCGTCGTGCGCGGCACGGTCCTGTTGCTGGCCTACGCCCTCGGCATCGGGGTGCCGTTCCTGCTGGCGTCGTTGGGACTGGCCTCGTCGCCGGGCGTCGCGGCGTGGCTGCGCAAGGTGAGCCGGCCCCTCCAGATCGGTGGCGGCGTGCTGCTCGTCGTGCTCGGACTGCTCCTACTGACCGGCCTCTACGGTCACCTCACGTCCTACCTGGCGCGGTTTGCCCCCGCCGTCCCCGGGCTCTGACCGGGCCCGCCGGGCGGCGGTGAGGCCGGCCACCCCGGCGACCAGCCCGGCGAGGCCGACGGCGAGCCCGGCCACAGCGATCATCGTGGCGCGGCTCGCGCTGCTCTCGGCGTCGTCGGCCCCGGCGACCGCTTGCGTCCGCACTTCCTCCACCCGCGGGTCGAGCCGCTCGAGGCGGCCCGCGAGCTGGGCGCGGCTCGGGTCCTTCGCCGGAAACTCGATCTCGGACGGCTCCTTGGGGGAGTCGAAAGTGCGGTCGGAGGACGTGAACGACTGGTCGACGGCCTGGCCCCGGATCGTGCCGGTGAACCTGAACGTGTAGACGCCGGGCCGGGTCGGGATGAGCGGCGCCCGGTACTCGCCCGGAGACCCGAAGGTCGCGGTGAGCGGCAGGGGGCCGACCTTCTGGTCACCGAAGGACACCTCCACCTTCATGCCGTCGCCCACGTCGGTGACGGGAGCGCCGGCGTCATCGGTGACCCGGAGCTGCACGGCGTTGAGGAACCCGGCGTAGGCGGGCTCGTTGGCCCAGCCGACGCTCAGCCGGACCGGGCCCGCGGCCCGGGCTTCGTGCGCGGACGCGCTTCCCAGGAGGGGACCGATCACCAGGCCGAGGCCCCATACCGCCCCGATCACGACCAGCCGCGGGGAACGAGCTCGCATCAACTTCTCCTCATCCTCTGGGGACCGCCCGCGCGCAGCGTACCGAAGAGAAGCGTCAGCCTTTGAGCAAGGATATGTCGTCGGCGGTGGCGCCGGCGCGGCGGCGGAAGATGGCCACGATGATGGCCAGGCCGACCACCACCTCGGCGGCCGCCACGACGAGCACGAAGAACACGACCACCTGGCCGCCGATGTCGTCGAGCATGCGGGCGTAGGTGACGAAGGTCAGGTTGACGGCGTTGAGCATGAGCTCGACGCACATGAACATGACCAGCACGTTCCGGCGGATCAGCAGGCCCAGGGCGCCCACGGTGAAGAGCACGGCCGACAGCCCGAGGTACCAGGCGCCGGGGACCTTCACGGCGTCACCCCTTCGTCTTCTTCTTCCTCGGTCACCACGCCCGGCTCGGTCTCCTGCACGCTCTGCATCCCGCTCGCCGGCGTGCGGCGGGCGAGCACGACGGCGCCGATCACGGCGATGACCAGCAGCACCGAAGTCGCCTCGAAGGCGAGCAGGTAGCGGGTGAACAGGCTCGCCGAGAGCTTCTCGATGTTCGAGCCCTCCCCGCTCAGCGATCCGGCGAGCGACGGAGCGCCCGTCGCCCACTCGGTGCGGGCCAGCAGGAGCACCTCGAGCAGCACCATGATCGACAGGATGGCGGCCAGCGGGCGCTGCCCCTTAAGGGGCTCGGCTCGGATGTCCTCCTCCCGGTCGACACCGATCAGCATGATGACGAACAGGAACAGCACGACGATCGCGCCGGCATAGACGATCACCTGCACGGCGGCCAGGAAGTGCGCCTCCTGGGCGACGAACAGCACCGCCACCGCGAACAGCGTCATCACCAGCGACAGCGCCGAGTGGACGGGGTTGCGCGAGAGCACGACCCCGACCGCACCGACGAGGGTGGCGAGCCCGGCGACGACGAAGACGAACCAGTCCATCAGCTCGGCTCTTCGGACTGGCCGCGCTCGGGGGGCCGCACGCCGTAGCCCAGTTCGCCCGACCACGCGACCTTGCCCTCGTACTGGACCGACCCGGACGGCGCCGTCGCCCGGACCCACGCCGAGGTGTTGCGATCGTCGCCCTCCCGCCAGTCCTCCCAGGGCAGGTGCTGGGGCCGCCCGTCGTCGCCGACCATCAGCTCGGCCTTGGTGTAGATCGCGTCGTCGCGGTTGGTGAACGAGAACTCGAACAGCTTCGACTCGGTGATGGCCTCGGTCGGGCACGCCTCCACGCACAGGTCGCAGTGGATGCAGCGCAGGTAGTTGATCTCGTAGACGAACCCGTAGCGCTCGCCGGGCGACACGGGCTCTTCGGGCGGATTGTCGGCGCCGCGCACGTAGATGCACCGGGCCGGGCAGACACCGGCGCACAGCTCGCAGCCGATGCACTTCTCCATCCCGTCCTCGTAGCGACCGAGGACGTGGCGCCCGTGGAATCGCTCCGGCTTCGGCCGCTTCTCCTTCGGGTACTCGTAGGTCACGACATGATGGATCTGCTGCAGCGTGACCTTGAACCCGTCGGCGAACCCCATCAGACGTCCACTCCCTCCGCCGGCGCGGCCGGTGCGGCTTCGGCCTCTTCGCTCGCTTTCTCCCCCATGCGAAGCGCACCGCTGAGGACGTAGGCGCAGGCGAACCCCACGGCCACCGCGATGCCGAAGACCAGCGGCGTCGACCAGCCCACGTCGCGGGCGATGCGCAGCGCCGCGATCAGCAGGAGCCAGAACAGCGCCAGCGGTATGAGGGCCTTCCACCCGAGGTCCATGAGCTGGTCGTACCGCAGGCGCGGCAGCGTCGCCCGCAGCCACACGAAGAAGAACAGGAAGGCGAGGAGCTTGACGAGGAACCAGATGAAGGACTGCTGGGGGATCGGGCCGATCGCCGGCCCACCCGGCCCGCCCAGGAACAGCGTGATGGCCACGGCCGAGATCGTGATGAGGTTCATGTACTCGGCCAGGTAGAAGATGGCGAAGCGGATCGACGAGTACTCGGTGTGGAACCCGCCGACCAGCTCCTGCTCGGCTTCGACGAGGTCGAACGGCGGCCGGTTGCTCTCGGCCGTGCCGGCGATGAGGAAGATGATGAACGGCACGGCGCCGAGGGCCCACAGGTTCCACTTCCACGTGACCTGGGACGTGACGATGTCGTGGGTGGACAGCGAGCCGGCCACCAGCACGGCCGCAGCAACCGACAGGCTCATGGCCGCCTCGTAGGAGACCATCTGCGCCGACGCCCGCACCGAGCCGAGCAGCGGGTACTTGGAGCCCGACGACCATCCGGCCAGCATCACGCCGTACACGGCCACCGACGACATGGCCAGCAGGAACAGCACGCCGATGGGCGGGTCGGCCAGCTGCAGGTAGGTCGTGTGCCCGGCGATGGTGATCGACCCGCCCAACGGGATGATCGAGAAGGCGGCCAACGCCGGGATGATCGACAGGTAGGGCGCCAGCAGGAACACCCGCTTGTCGGCCTTCGACGGCAGCAGGTTCTCCTTGAAGAACAGCTTGATGCCGTCGGCCATCGCCTGCAGCACGCCGAACGGGCCGGCGCGGGCGGGCCCGATGCGGTTCTGCATGTCGGAGATGATCTTGCGCTCGAACCACACCATGAACAGCACGCCGATCATCAGGAAGGCGAACACGGCGAGCAACTTGGCGATGACGATCAGCACGACCGCCAGGTCGATCCCCTCGGCGAAGAGCGGGTCGCCCGCGGTCACGGCTTCGCTCGTGTGGAGTCGAGGCGGACCTCCGTGACGACCTGGGCGGCGTCGATCAGCTCGGCGGCCCCCTCCCCCGGCACGTTGAAGTCGAGGACGGCCGCGCCGCGCGGGACGGCGGGGTCGTGCACAGTGGCGACGACCAGGCTGCCGCGCGGCGACACGACGCGGACCCGCTCACCCGGCGCGACACCCACCTGCTCGAGGTCGTACGGATTGGCGCGCAGGGCCGCCTCCTGGACGAGCTGGCGCAGCGCCGGGGAATGCTCGACCAGCACGCCGGCGTCGTAGAGCCGGTGGCCCGACACCAGGCGCAACGAATAGGCGTCGACCCGGGGCGCCGCCCGGCTCTCGGACGGCGCGGCGAACCGGAGCATCGCCGGGCGTCCGGAGAGATCGGCGGGCGGGAGATCCGGCTCCGACGGCAGCGGTTCGAGCGGCGCACCGGCGCCGGCCGGCTCCGATTCGGGGAGGACGGTCTCCCCCTGGGCGAACGTCGCCCCCACCTCGATGTGCTCGGCCGGCCGTTGCCCGTTCGGAGGGGCCGGCGCCGGCCGGTCGGAGAGGGGCACGACCACGCCGTCGCGGTACCCCGGGCGGGCCAGCAGGTCGGGCGTGATCCCCGCGTGCGACGGCGCCAGCCGTTCGATCTCGAGCGCGACGTCGTCGAGCGACTCGAGGCCCAGGTCGTACCCGAGCCGTCGGGCCAGGTCGGCGGCGATCACCCAGTCCGCCCTCGACGACCCGGGCGGGGTGACCTTCTGCGCCAGGCGCGTGACGCGACCCTCGATGTTGGTCGTCGTACCCGGCCGCTCGGCGAAGGTCGCCGCCGGCAGCACGACATCGGCGTGCCGGTTGGACTCCGTGAGGAAGCAGTCGACGGCCAGCGTGAACTCGACGTTGGCGAGAGCCCGGCGGGCGAGCGCCCGGTCGGGGAAGTCGGCCATCGGGTCGGCGCCCACGAGGACCAGCGCCTTCACGCGCCGCTCGTCGGCGGCCGCGAGGATGCCGTGGGCGTCGAGCCCCCGGGTCTCGGGCAGCTGGCCCCAGGCGTCGAGGTACCAGGCATGGGCGTCGTCGAGCGACACGCGCCCCGGGAGGGTGCCGGCCGACAGGCCCATGTCCAGGGCGCCGTGGACGTTGCCCCGCCGCAGGGCGCTGAGGAACTTCACGCCGGGCAACGCCTCCGCCAGCAGCCCGGCCGCCTCGACGATGGCGTCGGGAGGTTCCGCCACGGACGGCCGCCCGAGCACGACGACCACGCCCTCCGCCTCGCGGAGCAGCTGGGCCGCCTTCCTCAGGCGGGCGTCGCTGTCGGCGCGCTGGAGGAGGTTGCGCACGACCGTCGCCGCCTCACCGGGCCGGTACACGAGTTGCGCCGCCGTATAGCGGCTCAGCCCCGTCGGGGCCGGCGTCAGCTCGACGAGCTTGGTGGTGCCGTCGAGGGCGGCGGCGCGCAGGCGGAGGTAGAGCACCGGCAGCTCTTCTTTGAGGTCGGGCCCGAGCAGCAGGACCGCCGGGGCGTGGCAGGCCTCGTCGATCGTGGCCCGCGGCAGACCGAGCACGACCTCGGGCGGCAGCCCGTCGCCCATCTGGCAGTCGACGTTGTCGGTGGCCAGGACCGAGCGCGCCACCCGTGACCACACGTAGGCGTCCTCGTTGGGGAGGCGGGCGCCCCCGAGCACGGCGACCGAGGCTGGCGCCACGTCGCGCAGCCCGGCCGCGGCCGCGTGCATGGCCTCGCCCCAGGTCGCCTCGACCAGCGCGTCACCCTTGCGCACGAGCGGGTGCGTGAGCCGGTCGCCGTCGTCGTCGACCGCCTCGTAGTAGAAGCGGCCCTTGTCGCACAGCCACCCGTGGTTGACCGGGTCGCTATCGATGCCGAGGTGGCGGATCACCCGGTTGGTCGAGGACTGCACGGCGATGCGGCAGCCGAAGGCGCAGGCGGTGCACGTCGACTCGACCACGTCGAGGTCCCACGGGCGGGCCTTGAACCGGTACGGGGTGGCGGTCAGCGCGCCGACCGGGCAGATCTGGACGACGTTGACGCTGAAGTTCGAGTCGAAGGGCTGGTCTTCGAAGATGTTGACCTCGGTCACATCCGAACGCCCGACGAAGTCGATCAGCGGGTCGCCCGCCACCTCCTCGGCGAAGCGCGTGCAGCGGGCGCACTGGATGCAGCGCTCGCGGTCGAGACCTACCAAGGGGTTGATCGGGATGGGCTTGGGCCAGTGACGCTTCTCCTCGACGAAGCGGCTCTCACCCGGCCCGAAGCCGAAGGTCTGGTCCTGCAGTGGGCACTCGCCGCCTCGGTCGCACACGGGACAGTCGAGGGGGTGGTTGATGAGGAGGAACTCAAGCACCCCGTCCTGGGCCTTCTTGACCTTGTCGGAGGTGGTGACGACCTCCATCTCGTCGGCGACCGGGAAGAAGCACGCCGGCATCAGAGAGAAGCCGCGGGGCCCCTTGACCTCGACGAGGCACATGCGGCACATCCCCACCGGCTTCATGCGCGGGTGCCAGCAGAACCGCGGGATGTAGATGCCGGCCCGCTCCGCGGCGGCGATGATCATCTCCCCCGGCTTGGCCTCGACGGCCCGCCCGTCGATCTTCAGCGTCAGTGTCTCCGGCTTGACGTCGGTCAAAACGGGCACTTTCCTTCCTTGATGTGCATCAGGTACTCGTCGCGGAACATCTTGATCGACGAGGTGATGGAGGAGGGAATCGACGGGCCGAGCACGCAGATCGTCGTCTTCTGCGGGGGCCACGACAAGCCCGGGGCGATGTTGTCGCACACGTCGAGGAGCAGGTCGAGATCCTCGACGCGGCCGCCGCCCATCTCGATACGGCGCAACACCTTGTCGACCCACCCGCCGCCCTCCCGGCACGGCGTGCACTGGCCACACGACTCCCGGTGGAAGAAGCGGGTGACCCGCCAGGCGGCCCGCACCATGCAGGTCGTGTCGTCCATGACGATGACCGAGCCCGAGCCCAGCATCGAGCCGGCCTTGCCGACGGCGTCCTGGTCGAGGGGCATGTCCAGCTGGTCGGGGCCGAACCACGGCGCCGACGCGCCGCCGGGGATGAAGGCCTTGAGCCCGTTGTCGTTGCGGATGCCGTTGCCGAGGTCGGGATCGAAGATGAGGTCGCGGAAGCTGGTCTTGGCCATCTCGATCTCGAAGTTGGCCGGCCGCTTCACATGGCCCGACAGCGAGAACAGGCGTGTGCCCGTCGACCGCCCGACGCCCAGGTCGGCGAACGCCTGCCCGCCGTTGAGGACGATCCACGGCAGGTTGGAGACGGTCTCGACGTTGTTGACCACCGTCGGCTGCATGTAGAGGCCCTTGACGGCCGGGAAGTACGGCGGTTTCTCGCGCGGGAACCCCCGCTTGCCTTCGAGGCTCTCGAGCAGCGCCGTCTCCTCGCCGCAGATGTAGGCGCCGGCGCCGGGGTGCACCACCACGTCCATCGACCAGCCCGAGCCGAGGACGTCCTGGCCGGCGGCGCCGTAGGCGTAGGCCTCGTCGACCGCGGCGGTGACGCGCTCCATGCCGAGAGCGAACTCGCCCCGCACGAAGATGAACGACAGGGCCACGCCCGTGGCGTACGCGCAGATGAGCGTGCCCTCGACGATCTGGTGCGGGTCGTTCTCGAGGAGCATGTGGTCCTTGTACGTGCACGGCTCGCTCTCGTCGCCGTTGATGACGAGATAGGCCGGCCGCGGCTTGGCCAGCATCGACCACTTCTTGCCCGCCTCGAACCCGGCCCCGCCCCGGCCCAGCAGGTTGGACGTCAGCACCTCCTGGGTGATGTCCTCGGGCTTCATGGTCAGGGCCTTTCGGAGGCCCTCGTAGCCGCCGTGGGCGAGGTAGCTGTCGAGTGTCCAGGAGTCGGGAAGACCGTGACGCGCGGTGATGATCGCCGGCGCGTCGGTCGTGCCCATCAGGCGCCCGGTGCGGGGGCCGGGGCCTGGCGCCGCACGCGGCACAGGGTGCCGTGGGGCGGGACCTCCTCGGCGAGCCGGCCGGCCCGCAGGTCGTCGATCAGGCGGTCGAAGTCGTCATGCGACAGCGGCCCGAAGAACCGCCAGTTGACGGCCAGGCACGGGGCGCCACCGCAGTAGGCGATGCACTCGACGTCCTCGAGGGTGAACTCGCCGTCCTCGGTGGTGCCCCCGGGGGAGACGCCGAGCCGCTCCTCGGCGTGCTCGAGCAACTCGTAGCCGCCGTTGAGCATGCACGCCATGTTGGTGCAGACCGAGATCAGGTGACGGCCGACCGGTTGGGTGAAGAGCATGTCGTAGAAGGTGGCCGTGCCGTAGACCTCGGCCGGGGTGAGGTCGAGCAGTTCGGCGACGTGCGCGATCGCATCGGGTGTCAACCACCCGTTCTGCTCCTGGGCCACGTGCAGGATCGGGATCAGGGCCGACCGCGTCTGGGGGTACAACGCAATGAGCTCTTTGGCGCGCTGGACGTTGTCGGGCGAGAGCCGGGCCATCCCGCCGCAGGCTAGCGCGGGCCGGAGATGACCCTCCCGGTTTTGGTCAGGCCGGGCTCCCGGCGATCAGCCGCCGGCGGCGACGATCTTGGGGCGGATGACGAAGAGGTAGATCAGCGAGAGGATCGCCCCCAGGATGACCTGGAGGACGATCCAGAGGACCTTGTTCTGTCCGGCCGCCTCCCATGCGGGCCCCGGCCGCTGCGCGGCGTCCACGATCCCCCAGATCCAAACCCCGAATGCCGCGACACCAACCAGCAGGGCAATGATGACCACCAGTGCGTCCATGCGACAAATGATGCCCGACGCACCCCGTTTTTGCTATGGGCGGCGTTTCTAGGTGTCGCGCAGGGATTCCTTCCAGGCGCGGAATCGCTGGTGGACTTGGCCGTCGGGCCCGGTGCCCTCACCCGTGTTGTCGGGGTACAGCCGGTAGCTGTAGCGCTGCTCGAGGTCGTCGGCGGCGACGGCGAGGTAGCGCGCGTCGCCGCCCTTGGCCGGACCGGCTCGCCACACGAGCCATCGCCCGATCCGGCGGATGTAGCCGACGAAGGGCTGGCCGATGTCGGCCCCGAGGTCGAGCAGCTCGGGCGGGGCCTCGACCCACGCGGTGGCCGGGACCGCCCGGTCGCGCTGGGGCGTCGCCGGAAGGTCGGCGGTGTGCAGCGGGGTCGCGTCGACCGGCCGCTCGTGAAATGGCAGGGTTATCGGTCGACCTCGCCCATGACGGGGTCGACGGTGGAGATGACGGCGACGCCGTCGGCCACGAGCCCGCCCCGCATCATGTGGGGCAGCGCCTGGAGGTTGACGAACGACGGCCCCCGGATGTGCATGCGGTACGGCTTGGCGGAGCCGTCCGACACGATGTAGCAGCCCAGCTCGCCGCGGGGGGACTCGACGGCCACGTACACCTCGCCCTCCGGCACCCGGAACCCTTCGGTGAAGATCTTGAAGTGGTGGATGAGCGCTTCCATCGACTCGTCGATGCGGGCGCGCGGCGGCGGCGTGACCTTCTTGTCCTGCACCCGGTAGTCACCGTCGGGCATGGCGTCCAGGACCTGGCGGACGATCTTGGCCGACTCCCGGATCTCGTTGAGCCGGATGGCGTAGCGGTCGAACGTATCGCCGTAGGAGCCGCAGATCACGTCGAAGTCGACCTGGTCGTAGGTGAGGTACGGCATGTCCTTGCGGAGGTCCCAGGGCACGCCCGTCGAGCGGAGGATCGGCCCGGTGAGAGCCAGAGCGACGCACTCCTCGAAGGTGATGACGCCGACGCCCTGCGTGCGCTCCTGCCAGATCGGCTGGCCGGTGAGGAGGTTCTCGTACTGCTCGAGCCGGTCCGGGATGACCTTGAGGATCTGCTCGACGTCGTCGCGCCACCCGTCGGGGAGGTCGGCGGCCACACCGCCGGGGCGGATGTAGTTGTGGTTCATCCGCAGCCCCGAGCACTTCTCGAAGAAGGCGAGGATCATCTCCCGCTCGCGGAAGCCGTAGATCATCATCGAGACGGCGCCGAGGTCCATCCCGTTCGTGGCGAGCCACAGGCAGTGTGACGACATCCGGTTGAGCTCGCACATCAGCATGCGGATCCAGACCGCCCGGGGCGGCAGTTCCAGCTCCAGCAAGGCCTCCGTCGCCATCGAGAACACCAGTTCGTTGAACAATGGGGCCGTGTAGTCCATGCGGGTCGTGTTCGTCGGCCCCTGGAGGAAGGTCAGCTCCTCGCCCGTCTTCTCCATCCCGGTGTGGAGGTAACCGATCACCGGCTTGACTCGTAGCACGGTCTCGCCCCGGAGCTCCATCATCACCCGGAGCACGCCGTGGGTGCTCGGGTGCTGGGGCCCCATGTTGATGATCATCGTGTCCTCGCCGGTGTCCTCGCGCTCGACGTGCTCGGGCAGGTTGGGGATGCGCAGCACCGCCCCTTCCTCCCGCAGGGCGTTGACGCCGGTCGTGCCGGCCCGCATCGGGTGCTGCTCCTGCGAGGGGTCCTCGGTGAAGGCGACCAGCTCGGTGTCGGCCTGCGTGGCCAGAACGCCATGGTCGGTCATCGCGGGCCCGGCGCTCCCTTGAACTGCACGGGGATGCGGCCGATGCCGTAGTCCTTGCGCAAGGGGTGGCCCTCCCAGTCGTCGGGCATGAGGATGCGCGTCATGTCGGGGTGGCCGGCGAAGACGATGCCGAACATGTCGTAGGTCTCGCGCTCCATGGCCTCGGTGCCGGGGTGCAGCGCGTACAGCGACGGGATGGTCGGGTCGCCCTCGGGCACCTGCACGCGGACGCGAATGCGGCGGGGCGGGTGGAACGAGACCAGGTTGGCCACCACCTCGAACCGCTCCGGGGTGATGCCGCCCGGCAGGGTGCGGCCGGGATGGGCGAGATAGTCGGCCCCGCACACGTCGGAGCACATCTGGTAGCCGTCGGCGCACAGGGCGCCGACCAGGTCGAGGTACTCGGCGCGGCCGGGGTGGACGACGAGCTGGCCTCGCGACAGCGACGAGATCACGCCGTGGATGAGCGCCGGCTCCTCCTCGACCGGTACCTCTTCCTCGGCGGTCTGCTCGCTCACTTGGGCGTGGCGACGGCGACCGGGCGGTCGATGGAGAGGCCGGCTCCGGCGCCCGTGGCCTCGCGCCGGCGCAGGATCTCGCCCGTGCGGATCATCTCGTGGAGCGTGAGGATCGAGTGCATGAGGGTCTCGGGGCCGGGCGGGCAACCGGGCGCGTACACGTCCACGGGCACGACCTGGTCGACGCCCTGAACGATCGCGTAGTTGTTGAACATCCCGCCCGACGACGCACAGACGCCCATCGAGATGACCCACTTGGGCTCGACCATCTGGTCGTAGACCTGCCGGAGCACAGGGGCCATCTTCTGCGACACCCGTCCGGCCACGATCATGAGGTCGGCCTGGCGAGGGG
>JBOGIC010000377.1:0-3255 GCA_050744985.1 Acidimicrobiales bacterium | reverse complement strand
CCCACCCACCAGCGAGACGATCAGCAGCTCCTGGTCGATGGACTCGACGTTGGTCCGGGCGTAGACCACGGCCAGCAGAATGATGAAGAGCAGGCCGATCGGCATGCCGAGGACATAGGTCTTCTCCGCGGTCCGGCCCGCCCAGGTGCGTAGCAGCCACTGCACCTCGTCGAGCTCGGCGTTCGCCTCCTCGAGTGTCTGGTTCAGGCGCTGCAGGCGGGCGTCGGGCGCCGGGCGCCGGTCCGGGAGATGGGCACCGTCAGAACCGTTCTCGTCGAGCGACTCCTGCGAGTCCAGGATCTCGAGGAGCAGTTGGATCACATTGAAGATCCTTTGGAGGATGTGCGTGGCCCGCTTGCCGCCGAGCACGGTCCTCGCTTCCCGGGAGAGGGTCCCGGCGCGCCACAACGTCTCCGCAAAGTGAGGCTGCAAGCCGACGACCTTCTCGGGTGGGTACCGCACCTTGATGTCGGTGGCGATCTTGACGCGCGGTCCCCGCTCCCTCAGACCCGGCTCGAGGAGCCCGCGGATCCTCGAACGCAGCTCATACCCCGTGAGCACGACCCCTGCGTGCGAGAGGTGCCGGCAGACGTAGATGTCGATGATCCGCCCGTAGCTGTGCTCGTACTCCCGGCGGATGGTGGCGCACGTCCCGCGGATCTCGGCAAAGTCGGACTTGTGCTCATGACGGCGCTTTTGGCGTTCGATGTGCAAGAGCTCGTCGAGGGTGGGCGGCCCCGGATCGACCGGATCGACGGCACGAGGGCCCGAAGAGCGCCCCGAGGATTGCGGTTCGGCAGGTGAAGTCAATGAGCCCCTCGGACGCCAACCGGAAGATCGGTGCCTCGCCGTGGTCATCATGGCAGACCTCCGTCGCCGGTCCGCGTATTCCGCGGTCACGCGGGAGCGACGCCCTCCGCCTCCGCGGGCGCCGTCACGACGTCGTCGAAGCCGGCCGCCAACCCGGGACGGGCGACGCGCGAGAGGAGGACGACGGCGAGGAACACGGCGGCCGTGCCGGCGGTCACAGTCCGCAGGCCGAAGCGGTCGCCGACCCAGCCCTGGATCACCGCGCCGATCGGGTAGATGACGCCGAGCGCGACCATGTAGAGGCTCAGCACGCGGGCGCGGAGCGACGCCGGCGCCCGCAGTTGGACGACGGTGCCGAGGCCCGACAGCACGCCGACGTAGGTCATGCCCAGCAGCAGCAGCGCCACGGTCGCCACGGCCAGCGAGGGAGCCAGCGCATAGCCGACGACGACGAGCGGCAGCACGACGAGGTTGCCGACGAGCAGGCGGCGGCGCCCGGACCGCTTGGCCAGCGGCGCCAGCAGGAGCGCGCCGATGACCGCGCCGGCGCCCTGGGCGGTGATGAGGACCGAGGTGCCGGTCGGACCGTTGTCGAACAGCTTGACGGCGACCGCCGGCACGAGGGCGATGAACGGCGAGATCAGCAGGGCGGTCACGGCGATCGCGGAGATGGCCAGCCGGCAGCCGGAATCGGCCGCCGCCGCCCGCACGCCGGTGACGATGCGCGCCCAGACCCCACCCTGCTCGTCGGTCGGCACCGGCCCGGGCAGGCGGATGAGCACGAGGGCGATCAGGACGGCCCCGTAGGACACGGCGTTGATGGCGTAGGCCCACGTGTAGGAGCCAAGGGCGAGCACCACGCCGGTCAGCGCCGGCCCCACCACCCGGCCCAGGTTGTACTCGGCCAGCGACAGCGAGGTGGCGGCCAGGATCTCGTCCCGCCCGACCAGGTCGGGCAGGATGGCCTGGAACGCCGGTATGCCCAGCGCCAGCATCGATCCGGCGCCGAACACCAACAACGTCAGCACGCCCGGGCTCACGTGCCCGGTGCCCGTGGCCACGGCCATGAGCGTGGCGAACACCGTCTCGCCGAACGTGGTGATCAGCAGCCAGCGCTTGCGGTTGACCCGGTCGGCGACGGCGCCGCCGATGGGTGAGAGCACGCCGATCGGAAGGAAGCCGGCGGCGGCCACGAGGCCGGTCCAGCTGGCCCGCCCGGTGAGCTCGGTGATGAGCACCCCGGTGGCGATGATCTGCATCCACGAGCCGACGTTGGACACCAGCGCGGCGGTCCAGACGATGGCGAAGTCCCGGTGGCGCAGCGGCCGCAGGGACGCCATGGTCAGCCGCCGCCGCACAGTCACCCCTGGGGCCTGTCGGCCTCCGCATAACGAGATTCCAGCTCGTAGTGGCGTTCGAGGTCGACGACGTCGTTGAACACGTCGAAGGTCGTGACCAGCTCGAGGTCGTCACGCAACGAGCCCTTGTCGCGCAACACGCCGTAGGCGGTGCGCAGGGCCCGGGCGGTGGCGAACAGCCCCGTCAGCGGCGACACGATGAGGTCGAAGCCCAACGCGTGCAGCTCGTCGGGCGTGAGCAGCGGGGTGCGGCCCGCCTCGATCATGTTGGCCACGCGCACTAGTCCGGGCGTGGCGTCGGCGACGGCGCGCATCTCGTCCACGGACTCGGGCGCCTCGACGAAGATCGCGTCCACGCCGAGGTCGGCGGCCATGCGGGCCCGCTCGATCGCCTCCGCGAGGCTCACCGCCGCCCGGGCGTCGGTGCGGGCCACGACGAACAGGCGGTCGCGGTGTTCCACCGCCGCCTTCAGCTTGGCGAGCCACTCCTCCCGGGGCACGACGCGCTTGCCCCGCATGTGGCCGCACTTCTTGGGCCACATCTGGTCCTCCAGGAAGATGCCGGCCCCGCCGGCGGCCTCGAACATCTGCACGGTGCGGATCGTGTTGAGCGCGTTGCCGTGGCCGGTGTCGCCGTCGACGACGACCGCAACCTCGGGCGCCGCCGCACACACCCGACGGGCGACCTCGGCCATCTCGCCCTGGGTGAGGTCCCCGAAGTCGGGCAGGCCGAGCAGCGTGGCGGCCGTGGCGTACCCCGACAGGAACGACACCTCGAACCCCGCATGCGAAACGAGCCGCGAGGACAGGGCGTCCCACACGCCCGGCATGAGGACCGTCCGGCCGGCGCCGAGCAGCTCGCGGATGCGGTCGCCGTCCATGCTCAGCGGCACTCGCGCTGCGTGTAGGCCTCGACGCGCGCTCCGGCCGCCTCGAAGTCGGGCGTGTCGATACTGCTCAGGTCGTCGGGCGCCTCGGCCAGGCGGCCGCTGTCGTAGTCGTACTTCGCCAGGACGGCGATCAGCCGGTCGAGCCCGTCCGACAGGACCTTCACATCGGCTCGGATCTCCGCCGGCGCCACGGCCAA
>JBOGIC010000376.1:0-4491 GCA_050744985.1 Acidimicrobiales bacterium | reverse complement strand
GGCCCGGCGCGTGGCCGCTCCACGCCCGGATCGCGAACGGGGTGCTCGCCTTCGAAATGGGCCGGCGGGCGGGCGTGCGCCTTCGCGATCTCGGCCCCATGCGGGCGATGCGGCGCCAGGCGCTGCTCGACCTGGGGCTGCTCGACCGCCGGTTCGGCTGGCCTCTGGAGATGGTGCTGCGGGCGGCCGCCGCCGGCTGGGCGATCGCGGAGGTACCCGTCCCGTACCGGCCCCGCACCGGCCGCTCCAAGGTGACCGGCACGGTCCTCGGCACTATGCGGACCGTCCGCGACATGGCCGGCGTCCTTCGTTGAGGGGCGTGGCGCTGATCGTCATGGCGAAGGCGCCGGTGGCCGGGCGCGTCAAGACGGGGCTGTGCCCGCCGTGCTCGCCCGAGGAGGCGGCGGCGCTCGCGGAGGCGGCGCTCGCCGACACGCTGGATGTGCTCGCCGCGCTCCCGGCCCGCCGGCACGTGTGGGCGTTGGACGGGCCGGCGCAGCTGCGCGTGCCTTCGCCGTTCGGCTTGATCCCGCAGAGAGGCGACGGCTTGGGTGAGCGGCTGGCCTCGGCATTCGAGGACGTCGGCGGTCCGGCCCTGCTCGTCGGCATGGACACACCCCAGCTCAGCGCCTCGCTGCTCCGCGCGGCCGTGAGCACGCTGATGACGCCTGGGATCGACGCCGTGCTCGGGCCCGCCGCCGACGGCGGCTACTGGGCCATCGGGCTCCACGAGGCCCGCCGGGAGGTGTTTGACGGTGTACCCATGAGCACCCCGGGCACCGGGGCGGCCCAGGTACGGCAGTTGCGGCTCCTCGGCCTCCGCACCATGCTCCTGCCACCGCTGGAGGACGTCGACGACATCGCCAGCGCCCGGGCGGTGGCCAGGCTGGCGCCGCACACGCGCTTTGCGGCCCGGCTCCTCGGCGGGTGAGGGATCCCGGGAAATTTGCGACAGGTCCGGCTTGTTGTACTGATGCCATGAGTTTGACGAACCCCCGCACCGACACCGGCTGGCGAGACGAGGCGGCCTGTCGCGGGCTCGAAACGGAGATCTTCTTCCCCGTGACCGACGAGGACGCCGGTCCGGCCAAGCAGATCTGCGCCTCCTGCCCCGTCCGGGAGACCTGCCTCGAGTTCGCCCTGCTCACCAAGCAGGAGGACGGCGTCTGGGGCGGCCTGACCGAATCCGAGCGGCGCCGGGTGCGCCGGCGGCGCCGGGAAGCCGCCCGCCGCGCCGCCTGAGGCACTTTTTTTCCGCTCGGGACGGTTTAGCCCCGCCCACGGTGGGTAGGCCGACGTGGCAGCACATTCCGCTCCTCATGTCGACCGCCCTTTCGCACGTCCGGCCCGCGCCCGCAGGGCAAGCCCGTCCAACCGACGGGTGGCTCGTACGCGCCGCGTGCCGGGCTCTGCCGACGGAGCTGTTCTTTCCGGCCGGGGAGCTGGACGAGCAGGCCGTCGAACAGGCCGAAGAGGCCAAGAGCGTGTGTTCCGGCTGCCCGGTGCAGGGCGCGTGCCTCGAGTACGCCATCGCCACCAACCAGCCCTACGGCATCTGGGGCGGGGCCAACGCGTCGGAGCGACGGTCGATCCGCCGCCGCCGCCAAGCCGAACGCCGCCGCCAGGCTTCCTGATCCCTCAGGCCAGGCTGGCTCCGGCGGCCGCCACTTCCTCCAGCGCCCGGTCGCCGTCGCCCGCGGCCCGGTTGACGGCCGCGACGGCGCGCGTGAGCAGCGTCGTCTCGTAGCCCAGGCGCAGCGCGTCGAGTGCCGTTTCCTTCACGCAGTAGTCGGTCGCCAGGCCGGTGACCACGACCCGCTGGATACCCTTCCGGCGCAGTATGTCGTCGAGGGCGGTCGCATGCTGCTCACCCGACACGGGCTCGCGCACGGTGAACCCCGAGTAGCCGTCCTCGCCGCCCACGCCGGTACGGACCTGTTCGCCTCCGGGGGCCACGACCAGGCGCGGGTGGAGCTCCGAGCCCCACGTGCCGGCGACGCAGTGGACCGGCCAGATGCCGCCGTCCTTGGCGAAGTGGGGCGTGACGGGCGGGTGCCAGTCGAGGGTGTAGACGATCACCGCCCCGGCGGCGGTGGCGTCTTCCACCTCGGCGTTCACCGCCTCCACCACCTGGTCGCCGCCGTCCACGTAGAGGCTGCCGGCCGGATCGGCGAAATCGTTCTGCACGTCGACGACGATGAGCGCGGTCTGCTCGTCGTAGGCCGTCACGGGCGGGTCAGGCGGCCCCGCGCAGGGCGGCGACCTTGTCCTCGAGGGCCTTGATGAGGTCGTCGCGGGCGGCCAGGAAGCTCGCCACGCCCTGGGCCTCGAGCGTGGCGCTCACGTCGGCCATGTCCACGCCGATCTCTTCCAGCCGGCGCAGCACCGCCTCGGCCTCGGCCACGCCCTCGTCGATGGTCGGGGCCACGGTGCCGTGGTCGCCGAGGGCGTCGATCGTCGGCTCCGGGAGCGTGTTGACCGTGTCGGGGCCCATCAGGGTCTCGACGTACAGGAGATCGGGGTAGGCCGGGTTCTTCGTGGACGTGGAGGCCCACAACGGCCGCTGGAGGGTGGCGCCCCGGGCCGCCAGCGACTCCCACCGGGTGCCCGAGAACCGCTGCCGGAAGATCCGGTAGGCCAGCTTCGCCTGGGCGACGGCCGCCTTGCCCCGGAGGGCGTGAGCGTCCTCGGTGCCGATGGCGTCGAGCCGCTTGTCGACCTCGGTGTCGACCCGGCTGACGAAGAAGGAGGCGACGCTGTGGACGCCGGCCGGGTCGCCGTCGTAGGCCTCGAGCCCCGACAGGTAGGCCTCGATGACCTCGTCGTAGCGGTCGAGGCTGAAGATCAGCGTGATGTTGATGTTGCGGCCCTCGGCGGTCATCTGGCGGATGGCCGGCACGCCTTCGGCGGTCCCGGGGATCTTCACCAGCAGGTTGGGCTCGTCGATGTGCTGGTGGAGCCAGCGCGCGGCCCGGATCGTGCCGTCGGTGTCGTTGGCCAGCGATGCCGCCACCTCGATGGAGACGAAGCCGTCGCCGCCTCCCGACGCGTCGTAGAGGGGCCGGAGGACAGCCAGCGCGTTGCGCACGTCGGCGATCGCCATCTCCCAGTAGGCGTCCTCGACCGACACCGTCTTCACCAGGTCGGCGAGCTGCTCGTCGTACCGGGAGCCCTCGGCCACCGACTTCTGGAAGATCGACGGGTTGGACGTGACGCCGCGGATCCCGTTGGCCACCCGCTGCTCCAACTCGCCGGTCTCGAGGGCGGCGCGGCGGAGGTTGTCGAGCCAAGGGCTCTGGCCCACCTGTTCGTAGAGGTCGTGCAGCTTCGTCATGGGCTACCTCCTCTGCCACCGGATGGAATCCATCATGCCCGCTGCGTCAGCGTTCGGCGCGCGCCCCTTCCTCGGCGCGCTCGATCCGCATCTCCGACTCGGCGAAGTGCAGCACGCGCTGCGGGAACGGGATCTTGATGCCGGCCTGCTCGAGCGCCCGCCGGGCGGCGATCGCGACCCCGCTGCGTACCCGCCAGAGGGTGGCCACGTCCGGGGCGTGCCAGAAACGCACGGCCAGGGTTATGGCGGACTCGTCGAAGCTGACCACCCAGACCTCCGGCGGGGGCTGGGTCCGAACCCCGTCCACGTTGGGGACGGCGTGGAGCAGCACGTCACGGGCCCGGTCCAGGTCGGCGTCGTAGCTCAGGCCGACCTCGAGGGTCGTGCGCCGGCGCCCGATGGCGCTGTAGTTGACGATGGGCTTGCTCAGCACCTCGGCGCACGGGACGAGCATCCGTTCACCGCCGTAGCTGCGGAGGACCACGGTCCGGAAGTTGATGTCCTCGACGATGCCTTCACAGTCGTTGGTCTCGACCTGGTCGCCGCGCTTGAACGGCCGGCGCACCTGCAGGATCAGGCTGGCGAGGAAGTTGGCCAGGATGCTCTGGGCGGCCAGGGCGATGGCCAGGCCGCCGATGCCCAGCGCGCCGACCGCCGGCCCCAGGCGCACGCCGAGCAGCGACAGGGCGAAGAGAAGGCCGGTGACGGTGGCGACGGTCGTCACGATGCGCCCGACCCACTCCACCGCCGTCGGCTCCTCGTCGCCGGGCCCGATCCGCCGGACCAGCATGGCCCGCAGCAGGCGGCCCGCGATCAGGCCGGCGAGGAGGACGCCGCCCGCGATCAACCAGTCAACCGGTGTCAGGCCGGGCGCGAAGAAGGTTTCCGCGGCGAACACCACGGGTGTTGCCTACCCACTTCCGCCGTTTGATTCGCGCCATTGGGGCTCAGAGACCCCTCTTCTGCTGATCAAACGGTGGTTTTCGCCGCCTCCGGTGCCGACCGGCCCCGCGTCACGCCGTACACGATGAGCATGGCGACGCCCATGCCGATGGCCACACCCGCACCGACGAGCACCCACCCGGGGACGCTCGACCCCTCGTCGACCGACACCGCCGACGCGTCGTGGACGACGGCGGCGAAGTAGATGTCCTCGG
>JBOGIC010000375.1:0-2494 GCA_050744985.1 Acidimicrobiales bacterium | reverse complement strand
GCGGGGTACCTTGGCGTGGCCGCGAATCGAGACATGTCGGCGGGTCGGTCGGTGGCCGCACCTCTTGGCGAACCGGAGCGACACGGTGGAAATCCGGGTTCTAGGGCTGCTCGAAGTGGTCGACGCCGGAGGGCCCGTTCCGTTGCGGGGCCGGAAGGTCCGGTCGCTGCTCGCCATGCTCTCGTTGCGCCCCGGTTCGGTCGTCTCGGCGGACCGCCTGGTCGAAGGCCTGTGGGGCGAGAAGCCACCGACCTCGGCCGCCAGCACCCTGCAGGTCTACGTCTCCCATCTGCGCAAGGCCCTGGGCGTCGAGGTCGTCCGGACTCGTTCGCCGGGCTACGTCCTGGCCGTGGACGCGGACCAGGTCGACGCGGTGCGCTTCGAGCGGCTCGTCGCGGAGGGGCGCTCGCTGGTCGCCGACGACCCGGCCTCCGCCATCGCCCGCCTCAGCGAGGCGTTGGGGCTGTGGCGGGGGCCGGCGCTGGCCGACTTCTCCTTCGAGGACTTCTTCCGCCCCCACATCGCCCGCCTCGAGGAGCTACGCCTGGTGGCCACCGAGGACCGGACGGAGGCGGAGCTGGTGCTGGGCCACCACGGCGAGCTGGTCGGCCCCCTCCGCGCGCTGGTGGACGACCACCCGCTGCGCGAGCGCCTGTGGGGCCAGCTGATCCTCGCCCTCTACCGCAGCGGGCGCCAGGCGGAGGCGCTGCGAGCGTTCTCCGAGCTCCGGAAGCTGCTCGGCGAAGAGCTCGGGATCGAGCCGGGCCCGGCCCTGCGCGAGTTGGAAGCCGACGTGCTCGCCCAGAACCCCGCCCTCCTGGCGCCACGCCGTCCTCCGACCGGGTCCCGCGTCACGATGCCCGCCTCGGTCGAGATCCGGGGTGCGGGCCCGCCGGAGCTGTTCGCCCTCGACCGCGAGCGCATCACCATCGGCCGCGGCGACGGGAACGACGTCTGCCTGCGGGACGACCGCCTCGTGTCTGCGTTCCACGCGGTCATCGAGTTCTACGGCGCGTCGTTCACCCTTCGCGACCTCGGCTCGTCCAACGGCACGTACGTCAACGGCAACAGCCTGATCGGGGAGCGCGCCCTCCGTGGTGGTGACGAGATCCGGCTGGGCCGTACCGTCCTGCTGTTCCGCGACGGCGGCGAGACGGCTCCGGAAGGCACGGAGCGGGGCGCGGAGGCGCCCGACCTCACGGCCCGGGAGCGCCAGGTCCTCATTGCGCTCTGCCGGCCGATGCTGCATGCCACGCCGTTCGCGCAACCGGCGAGCATCGCCCAGATCGCCGAGGAGATCGGCGTGGAGGAAACTGAGGTCAAGTTCCACCTCACCGACCTCTACGACAAGTTCGCCATCTACGACACGAGCCAATCCCGGCGGTTCGTGCTGGCCAACGAGGCCATCCTGCGACGGGCGGTCACCCTGGCCGATCTGCGTCCGACCGCCCGCCCCGACGCCGGGGCATAGGGCCGAGGCCTGGCCGACGACTCCCGGAGGAGGAAGGTGGGGGACCTCCTCCGGGAGTCGGCTCCGTCGTGGCCGTCAGCCTCGGCACTCCGCGTGGTCCTTGACCACTTCGTAGGACGAGGAGGAGCCGTCCAGCGCGAAGCTGGCCAGCACCTTGAGGCGCACGTGGAAGTTGGGGTCCGACCCCTGGCTGTTCAGCCGGGTGTTCGTGTCGGCCGTGATGTAGACGACGCCGTCCTCGATGCGGGTCTGGGAACCGAACCGGTCGCCGCCCACGTAGCCCGTCCCGTCGGCGGCGTCACCCGCCAGATGGATGTTCAGGTGGGTCTGGTACCGGGTTGACCCGTCCTCGGCCTCCCACATCTTGAAGACGTAATGGCCGGTGCCGGTGAGGGTGATGTCGTCGAGCTCGGGTGTGCAGGGGTTGTCGACGCCGGGCGTGACGAACTCGAAGGTGGTCTGGGTGTCCTCCACCTTGTCGGCCGCCTGTGCCGTCCCGCCTGTGAGGGCGAGCGCGCCCACGACCAGGACCGTGCCCGCAATCCGCCGTTGCAGTGTGTTCATGAGGTTTGTGTCCTTTGTGGTTTGTCGGAAAGGAGCTGGCCCGCTACCCGGCCCAGCTGCTGTAGTTGGCGAGGGCCCGGCCGACGTTGACGGCCAGCGTGAGGCCCGCGGCGACCACGCAGGTGACGAGGGCTCGCGTGAGGTTGCGCATGACGTGTCCTTCCGCTCATCGGCCGCCGCCCCGTTGGCTTCGGCTCGATGACTCGACACTGCGCCTGCGCCCTTGCACGGCCCTTGTGTTTTCCTAAAAGCTCACCCGTCCCGGCGGGAGGCCGGGACGGCTTACACGTTGGCGGGCAGCAGGCGGGCGACGTTCTCGTAGAAGACGAACAGGGCCAGCAGGAAGGGGATGAGGGCGATGGCGTAGGCGGGCCAGCGGCGCCAGAACCGGCCCAGTACGAAGGCGCCGGCCCAGATCGAGCCGGCGACGATGGCCCAGAGGATCGCCGGCGTCTTGCT
>JBOGIC010000374.1:0-2409 GCA_050744985.1 Acidimicrobiales bacterium | reverse complement strand
TCCGCGCGTCGACCACCTCGCTCCGGCCGTCGCGCACCGATGGAAAGAGGAGGCAGGGTGAAGGCGATCGTTCAGGACCGGTACGGCTCCGCCGACATGCTGGAGTTGCGCGACATCCCCGATCCGGCCGTCGGGGAGGAGGACGTCCTCGTCCGGGTGCGCGCCGCCGGCTGCGGGCCCGATGTGTGGCACCTGATGACGGGGCAGCCCTACTTCTCGCGCCTCATGCCCGAGTTGCGCAAGCTTCACGTGGGGGTTCGCGGTAGGGACATCGCCGGGGTCGTGGAGGCCGTCGGCGCGAAGGTGACGGGTCTCCACGCCGGCGACGAGGTGATGGGCATCGTCGAGGGGTCCTTCGCCGAGCTCGCGATCGGGCGGCCGGACAAGCTGGTCCCCAAGCCGGCGAGGCTGAGCTTCGAGGAGGCTGCGGCGGCCCCGATCTCGGGGCTCACCGCCCTCCAGGCGATCCGCGACGTGGGGAAGGTCGGCGCCGGGCAGGAGGTGCTGGTGATCGGCGCGGCCGGAGGCGTGGGCACGCTGAGTGTGCAGATCGCGAAGGCGTTCGGGGCCGCGGTAACCGGTGTGTGCAGCGGCTCGAAGGAGGACCTGGTCCGGTCGATCGGGGCCGATGACGTGATCGACTACACGCGCGAGGACTTCGCCGGCGGGACGAGGCGCTGGGCGGTGATCGTCGACACGGCCGGACGCCGTCCGGTGCGTGTGCTCCGCCGAGCGCTCACCCGGCGGGGGACGCTCGTGATCGTCGGAGGCGATGGGGGCGGGCGGTGGACCGGCGGCTTCTTCCGCCAGATCCTCCGGGCGCCGCTGCTCTCCCTGTTCACCGGTCAGAAGCTGCGGCCGCTGGTCTCCAAGGAGCGTCTCGAGGATCTTCGACACCTGGCCGAGCTGATCGAGGCGGGGACGGTCACGCCGGTGGTCGGCAGGACGTACCCGCTGGCCGAGGCCCCGGACGCGATCCGGTACCTGGAAGGGGGGCACGTCTCGGGCAAGGTGGTCATCTCCATGCCGGAGGCTCGTCCCTGACGTAGGCGGGGCTCACGTCCAGAAGGGCTGGCGGGCCCGGTCGGGGCCCAGCAGCTGGCGCAGGTCGTCGGCCTTGGCGGCCACGTCGTCCGGGGCCGACCGGACCGCCTCGGCCAGCGCGATGACGGCGTCGTACAGATCGCCGTCCGGCAATTCGTCGGCGATCTCGTCAAGCTCGTCGAGCAGCTCGTCGCGGTCGATCGAGTCCAGCCGGTCGAGGAGGTCGCGCAGCCGGTCCTCGGGCGGCACCTTGGGCGGTGGCGGGGGAGGCGCGGCGCCCGCCAGCATGGAGGCGGGCGAGCCGGCCATGGGCTGGAAGCTCGTCAGCTTGGCGACGGGCCACATCGCCGGTGACTCGACGGGCTGCACGACCGGGCGGGGCGTCGTCGAGCCGGTGGGGTCCGAGGGGTCGATGGCGACGAAGGCGGTGAACCGGCTCAGCACGCCGTAGGTGAGCGAGACGGCGACGATCGTGTTGGCCCGGGCCTCGTTGCCGTCGACGGCGTAGCGGTCCTCGAGGTCGCGGACGTGGGCGCGGGCCCAGACGGTGCGCACGGCCGGGTTGGTGACGGCGTGCGGGACGACGGTCTCGGTCCACGTCGAACTGTCCGGGCGGCGGGCGGTGAGCGTGATGCGGTCGGGCCGGCCTCGACCGCTGATCACCGTGGGCGCGCCGGCGAAGACGTCCGGGGGACGGACCGGCGTGAGCGTTCCGGACGCGACGCCCTCGGCCTGCAGCTCGACCGCCTCCAGCACCGGCGGTGTCACGGCACGGTGAATGCGCGCCATGGCCTCGTCGAGGCGGTCCTCCGACTCGACCAGCTCGCTGCGCCCGCCGCTCGCGTCCGCCAGCCGGTTCAGGAATCCGGCGTTGACGGCCTGGTCGATCCCGACCGTGAACACCTTGACCGTGGGGAGGTACGGCTTCATACGCTTCAGCACGTAGTCCTCCTGGGCGACCTGGCCATCGGTCACCAGCACGAGCACCCCACCCTGCGGCAGCCGCGCCGACGCGTCCTCGAGCGCGGCGTGCACGTCGGTGCCGCCCCGCGCCTCCAGCCGGCTGAGGAACTCGACGGCAGCGAAGCGGTTGTGGTCGGTCGCCGGCACGAGGTCGGCGCCGAGGCGATCCGGGCGTTCGATCCGGTCGTCGAAGGCGGTGACGACGAACCGGTCGGCGGCCGTGAGGGCGTCGACGATGCGCGCCGCGGCGCGCCGGGCGGCGACCATCTTCCACCCGGCCATGGAGCCCGACCGGTCGAGCACGACGGCGACATCGAGCGGTGGGCGACTGCCGGCCTCACCGGCGGGCGGCACCACGGTGACGGCGAACGTCCCGTCGCCGTCGCCGTCGCCGTCGACGAC
>JBOGIC010000373.1:0-5743 GCA_050744985.1 Acidimicrobiales bacterium | reverse complement strand
CGGTGTAGCCGAGGTCGGTCAGGGTCTTGGCGGCGAAGGCCGACCGGTTCCCGCCCGCGCAGTAGACGACCACCGGGGCCGACCGGTCGGTGATGCGGTTCTCGACCTGGCTCTCGAGGAAGCCGCGCGGGATGTGCAGCGCACCCGGCAGCGCGCCCTGCTCGTACTCGTCCGCTTCCCGCACATCCAGCATGATCGGGGGTCGTGGCGCCGCGAGCAGCCCGTCCGCGGTCTTCGTGTCGACCTCGCGGATCTGGGCCTTGGCCTGGGTGAGGAGGTCTCGGTAACTCGGCATTGATGAATCCCCCGGACGAGGAGCTGTCTAGCCCTAAAACCCTACCCCAATGGTCGACATTCCCAGCGTGACTGCGTTCTTGTAAGGCTCAGCCACCGATTCGGTGGCTGAGGCTTACAAGAACGATCGACGCCGCTACACCTCGTGGGCGACGAGGGCGTCCTCGACCTCTTTGGCCCACGCGTCGGCGTCACCGCGCCTTTCCCGGGCGCGACGGATCATGGCCAGGTTGTTGGCCGTGCTCTTGGGCTCCCACGCCTCCCGCACCGCGACCAGCGCCTTGCTCAGGGCGTCGACGGCGCCGGCCTCGTCCCGGCCGAGCACGGCCAGCTCGATGAGCGTGGCGTGGTCCCAGTAGTCGGGCTGACCCGCCGCGAGCCGCCGCGTCGCCGCGTAGCGGACGACCGGGATGAGGTCGTGGGCGCGGGGATCGGGCGGGTCCCTGATCTCCATCAACGTGACGGCGTTGATGCCGGGGTAGGCGTCCCGCCAGTCGGCTTCGAAGCCCCGGAGGTAGGTCGTGACGGCCTGGTCGAGGTACCCCTTGGCGAGCGCGTCCTTGCCCTCGGCCACGGCCTCCGACCATTGGTCCTTGAAGACCCGGCCGAGGATCGCGCAGGTCTCGCTGCTCGGGCCGCGCTTGTCGATCAGCTCGGTGAGCACGTCGATGGCCTCGCGCCGGCGACCCAGGCGGTTGAGCGCCAGCCCGTACTGCTCCTGCACCATGACCGTGCCCGCCAGGGGGACCGACATCTGCCCGACGAGGTCGACCATCGCCTGCCAACCGTCGTCGTTGCCCAGGGCCCGGTACGAGAGCAGGAGGTCGATGACGACGGCGGCGTCGGCGTCGGACACGTCACCCAGCTCGGACTCGACGCTCCTGACCGCTCCGACGCCCTCCTCCCGGGCATCGGCGAGGCGCCGCTTCATGGTCGTCGAGTACTGCACCCGGTCACGGAACACGTCGGTCTTGAGGCGGGCGATGTCCGGCGCCGCGAAGCCGTCCACGAGCTGGAAGACCGGGCTGTCGGTCTGGGCGGCCCGCGCCGCTTCGAGCCGGTCGAGCAACGCCTCGCGGGTCAGCTCGACCTCGATGGGGCGCCCGGACGCGTCGAGCTTGTACGGGAAGATGCGGTCGAGGGCGAGGTCGAAGGGCAACCGGCCGCCCTGGGCGAACATCAGCACCGTGCTGTACGGCCGCACGGCGTGGCGCACGCCGAGCTCGTAGAACACGTTGGCGTTGGCGGTCGTCAGGTCGGCTACGGCGAAGTCGCACAGGATGAGGCGCTCGAACATCGGCTTGTGCACGATGCCTCCGACCATCTCCTCGTCGGCCCGCACCGGGTCGAGCTCCGCCCCCTCGATGGCCGGCTGGATCAGATCCCGGTAGACGGCGTCGAAATCCACCTCGCCACCGGCGCCATCGGGCTTGCGGCCGAACGGCATGAGCACGAAGCACAGGGGGCGCATCGACACGGGCGCCAGTGTGGCCCCTACCGTCCCCCCGGTGCATGTCGTGGTCGTCCGGGCCGGCGCATCTCGTGCGGCCGGCGGCGACGACGACTCAGCCCGTCGGCGGTAGGCCGCGGTCCTGGCCCTCGTCCCCCTTCTCCTGGTCGCGCAGGCGCCTCTCCCGAGCGACGAGGTCGGCCTCCCACGCCTCCAGGGCGCGCTCTCGGCCGGGAGTCACCCCGAAGTCGGGCCGGTCCTCCACGGCGATCACCCGCCGCGTCGGCCGATGGTCCTCCTCGCCGCCCGGTCGCCAGCTGGCGAACCGTGGGCGGCCCAGCGCCAGCCAGGCGATCGACCCGATGTCGGGGAGGAAGATAACGATCAGCAGCCACACCAGCTTCGGGAGGTTGCGGACGAGCACCTCATCGGTCGAGATCACGTCGAAGATGCAGTACAGCCACAGCGCGAGAAGCAGGAAGCTGATCAGGCCCGGACCGAACAGACGAACCACGGGGCGCCTCCCAGTGCCGCCGACAGTGCGTCGAAAGTGCACCACGGAGCGTGGCGTCCGTCAAGGCCTCTTATAGCTTTTCCCATCTACCGCACGAGCCGGAGACACCGGTCGGCGAGCGCCACGGTCACCCGCTGTCCCCACGTCAGCGCGATGGCGTCGCTCTCGATCCCGTCGCCGAATATGACGAGGTCGGATTCGGCGACGATGGCCAGCCGGTCATCCGCCCCGAGTACCCCCTCCGTCAGCGCCGTAGCGGTAGCCGGGGACGGCCAGGCCTCGCGCACGAACCAGCACAGGGCCGGGTCCTCGGGCTCGGGTAGGCGGAGCCGGCTGTGACGCTCGAGCCACACCGACCGGCACCAGCCCGTGGCTCCCGTGCCCGTACCGATGAGCACGCCCGACGACGACTGGCGCTCGGTCGCACCCGCCGGAGCGTCCACGCGATAGCGGGCCGACTGGTGGCCGGGGTGCCCGACGTAGATCTCGTTGAGCGCGAACAGCTCCTGGCCGTCGTCGGTCAGGGCGTGGACCATGCTCCGGGCGTCCGCCGGCCGCTGGCCCACGGCGCTCAACAGGTCGCCGGTGCCTTCGGGTGGGTGGCGGACGAGCACGCCCGGGTTGTAGCCCGGCTCCGGGTTGATGCCGATCACGGGTTGGCCGTCGAGGTACTTGGCGACGTTGGCGACGAGGCCGTCCTGGCCCACCACGATGACAACGTCCTCGGGCCCGAACACGAACCGCCCGAGCTCGCCGCGCTCGATCTGACCTCGCCGCCAGTCCAGAGGGATCGCGCCGGCGACTCGCTCGAGGGCCGAGCGCTGGGCCTCGTGGCGGACCTCGACGGGTTCGAGGTCGCGACCCCGGCTGCGGAGGAAGAAGGCCGCCTGCGAACGGGTGCCGTGCCGCTCGACGAGCTGGTCGAGCTCGGTCCGCCGGCGCACCACGACGGCCCGCGGGGCCAGCGTCAGTGTCGCGGTCATCGCTACCTCGAGCCCAGGCGGGCCAGGATCGGCGTGAGCAGGTCCGGGGTCAGGGTGAGGGTATTGATGTCGGGCAGGTTCCCCGCCAGCTCCTTGAGGGCGAGCGCCATCAGGATCGCCGTGTCCAGGTCCCGGTAGGCCGCGAGCCGAGCGGCCTCGGCGTCGGCCTCGGCCTCTCCGACCGTGCGGGTCGCGTCCGCTTGGGACGCCGACAGGAGCCGCCGCCGCTCTGCCTCGGCGTCGGCCGCGATCCGGGCGGCGGCGGCCTGTTCCGTGGATCGCCGGCGCTCGTTCTGGCCCCGCTGCTCGACGAGCTGCTCTTCCCGCCGGGCGAGTTCGATCTGGTTTTGCAGCTCGTTCTCGGCGATGGCCCGTTCACGTTCGACGGCGAGCGCGCGCCGCTCGAAGGTCGCCCGGTCCGCCTCCTGCTGCACCTGCTCGCGCGTCGTGGTCTGGAGGGCCCGCTCGACATCGGGCTCGGCCCGCACGGCGACCACGCGGACGTCGACGATCGCCACGCCGATGCCGGAGAGGCGCGTGTCTGACGCCAGGCCCGACGCGATGCGTTCGCGCACGGCGGTCATCCCGTCGGCCAGCGCCTCGATGAGGCGCATGCGGGCGAGGAGGTCGAGCGCGTGCTGTTGCGCGAGCTCGGTCAACAGGCTGCCGAGCTGTTCCAACGGGGTTGAGCGCCAGACGCCGCGGTCGGGGTCGATCGCGAAGTCGATCCGCGCGGCGGCGACGGCCGGGTCGACCACCCGGTAGGTGACGGTGGCCTGCACGGTGACGTCTTGGAAGTCGACGCTCCGAGCGTGAAACAGCAGCGGCTGCTCGCGGTCGTCGACGGGAATCTCGCTCAGTGCGGCACCCAGCGACCGGTACCAGAAGGCGACGCCCGCGCCGTCGTGGACGACCTTGCCCCGCCGGAGGTGGCGCACGTGTGAGGTGGGGTTGGCCCGCAGGTGGCGGATGACCAGAAGGTTGGTGATGTCGGCCATTCGGTCGTCTCCTTGTTTTCGTCAACACGACGATAACCTCGGAGTGGAGTTAATGTCAAGGTGACGATTAAGATCGTCGGCCGTGGCCTCCGCCCTTCGCCTCAACGCCGCCGTCGCCGTCGACCTCGTCGTGCTGACGATCCGGGACGCCGATCTGGTGTTCCTCGCCGTGCGCCGAGCCGTGCCGCCCTACCGCGGCCGGTGGGCGCTCCCGGGGGGATTCGTACACGAGGACGAAGACCTGCTCGACGCCGCCGAGCGCGAATTGTCGGAGGAGACGGGGCTCTCGTCGGTGCGCGCCCACCTCGAACAGCTCGCCACATACGGGGCGCCGCGGCGAGACCCGCGCGGTCGGGTCGTGAGCGTCGCCTACCTCGCCCTGCTGCCGGGTCTCGCCCTACCGGTCGCCGGCTCCGACGCCGCCCAGGCGAGATGGACGCCGGTCTCGGATGTTCTCGGCCACGCGCGCGCCCTGGCCTTCGACCATCACCAGATCCTCGCCGACGGCGTCGAGCGCGCCCGGGCCAAGCTCGAATACTCGCCACTCGCCGCAGCGTTCTGCGGTGACGAGTTCACGATCGCCGACCTGCGCCGCGTGTACGACGTGGTCTGGGACACGACCCTGGACCCCCGCAACTTCCACCGCAAGGTGACGGGCACGCCCGGCTTCGTCGTCGAGACCGACGCGACGACCACGCGCCACGGCGGCCGTCCGGCGAGGCTGTACCGGCGGGGCGACGCCAAGCTGCTCCATCCCGCCATGCTGCGGTCCACTGCCGTTTGACTCGCGCCTTTGGCCCTCTGAGGGACCACTGTGGCGAACGCCTTGCTACGGCGCCCCGGCGGCGGGGCTTCCCCGGCGTCGCACGGACATCAGCACGAGCAGCACCGCCCCGGCGACCACGAGGCCGCCGAAGATGGCGGCGATGATCGGCAGCGTCGTGTTGTCCTCGGGCGGCAGCGGCGCGAACTGGACCGTAGCCCCGAAGTTGTCCTGCGTCTGGGTCAGCTCGTCGGCGAGCCGGGTGTCGGCCCACCCGATCGCCGCATACTCGTCCGTCGAGGCCACGCCCGGGGGCTGGCGCAGGTCGGAGTTGAAGCTGACGCCGTAGTTGAAGTCGACCGGACGGTCGGAGACGGTCATGTTCGGGGCCCACGTCTGGCCGCCGTCGGTCGAGTAGGTGTAGCGAACGTTGAACCGGAAGTCGCTCTGGTTCAGGTCGTCCTGCCACACCACGTCGACGCGGCCGTTGGGCGCCACGCCGATCTGCGGGTAGAAGGCCGTCGTCTTCGCCCCCTCGGGCTGGTCGACGGCCACCGGGTCGGACCACGTGATGCCGTCGTCGGTCGAGCGCTGGACGAGGATCTGCGCCGGGCCGGAGCTCGACGACGTCGCCGGCGTCCCCTGGTAGGCGACCACGAAGGTGCCGTTCGGCCCGCCCTTGGGTGTCCAGCCCATCCCGGTCTGGCTCCCCGAACCGCTGAAGATCGGCGGGCCGAGCTG
>JBOGIC010000372.1:0-4467 GCA_050744985.1 Acidimicrobiales bacterium | reverse complement strand
GGCGAGTACGGCGCCGCCGGCGCCGTCATCGTGGCCGCCGCGGATGCGTGGTCGGCCGACGTCGTGGTCAAGGTGAAGGAGCCCCAGCTCCACGAGTACGCCTTCCTGCGGCCCGACCTGACCCTGTTCACCTACCTGCACCTGGCGGCCTACCCCGACGTGGCCGAGGTGTTGATCGAGGCCAAGACGACGGCCATCGCGTACGAGACCGTCCAGCTGAAGGACAACAGCCTGCCCCTGCTGGCGCCCATGAGCGAGGTGGCGGGGCGGATGGCGCCCCAGATCGGCGCTCACTTCCTCGAGCGCGACCACGGGGGACGGGGCGTGCTGCTGGGCGGCGCGCCCGGCGTGCGCCCGGCCCGGGTCGTCGTCCTGGGCGCCGGCAACGTCGGGTGGAACGCGGCGTGGATCGCCCAGGGCATGGAGGCCGAGGTCATCCTCCTCGATCGCAACATCGACCGCCTGCGGTGGGTCGACCAGATCCACAAGGGCCGCATCCTCACCCTCGCCTCCAACCGCGGCGCGGTGGAGCGGTCGCTGGTGAAGGCCGACCTGGTGATCGGCGCCGTGCTCGTGCCGGGGGGACGGGCCCCCACCATCGTCACCACCGACATGGTCCGGTCGATGAAGACCGGCGCCGTCATCGTCGACGTGGCGATCGACCAGGGCGGCTGCGTGGAGAACATCCACGAGACCACCCACGCCGCCCCGGTGTACGAGCGCTTCGGCGTGCTGCACTACGCCGTGGGCAACGTGCCCGGGGCCGTCCCCCACACCTCCACCTACGCCCTCACCAACGCCACCCTGCCCTACGTGGTGGCGGTCGCCTCGCTCGGCGCGCGCGATGCCGTCGCCCGCGACCCCGCCCTGGCCCTCGGCGTCAACACGGCGGCGGGCCAGGTGACCAACCCGGCCGTGGCGGCGGCGCTGGGCCGGGACACCGCCGACCCGATGCAGTGGCTCCCCGCGTAGCGCTCCCGATCGAGATCGAGGAGCTGCTGTCGTGGCTGGCGGTCGAGAAGGGACGCTCGCCCAACACGCTGGCCGCCTACCGGCGTGACCTGAGCGCCTACTGGGAGTTCCTGTCCGGCCGCCACCTCGGCCTGGGCGACGTGACCGAGCGGGTGGTGGAGGACTACCTCGCCTTCCTGCGGGCCTCGGGCAAGGCCCCGGCGTCGGTGGCCCGGGCGCTGGTCTCGGTGCGGGCCCTGCACCGCTTCTGCGAGGACGAGGGCCTGGTGGCGGCCAACCCGACCGAGGACGTCGAGCGCCCCCGCGTGCCCGCCGGCCTGCCCAAGGCCCTCTCCGAGGACGAGGTGGCGACGCTCCTGGCCGCGGTCACCGGCGACGACGCACGCGCCCGGCGCGACCGGGCCATCCTCGAGGTGCTGTACGGCTGTGGCCTGCGGATCTCCGAGCTGGTGGGCCTGTCCCTCGGCGACATCGATCTGGACGCCCACTCGCTGCGGGCGTTCGGGAAGGGGGCCAAAGAGCGGATCGTGCCGGTCGGGCGCCTGGCGGCGGCCGCCCTCGACGCCTGGCTCTCGCCTGCCGGCCGCGGCGCCCTGGTGCCCGCCCGCTGGGCCCGGCGGGGCGACGCCGAGGCCGTCTTCCTCAACGCCCGAGGGGGCCGGCTCTCCCGCCAGGGGGCCTGGGGCATCGTCCACCAGTACGCCGGCCGGGTCGGCCTGGCCGACCGTCTCACGCCGCACGTGCTGCGCCATTCCTGCGCGACCCACATGCTCGACCACGGTGCGGACATCCGCGTGGTGCAGGAGCTGCTCGGTCATGCCTCGATCTCGACGACCCAGGTGTATACCAAGGTGTCGACCGAACGGCTCCGCCGGGCCTACGAGGCCGCCCATCCGCGCGCCCGGAGCGCACCTGGGCACTAGTGTGGGAATTTGTGAGCGACGCAACGCTTGCGGATATCCGCGCCTCTTTGGAGGAGGAACGCGACAAGCTGCTCGGGCAGCTCGCCGACCTCGGCGAGGGCCCCGACAGTTCGCTCGCGTTCGACCAGAACTTCGCCGACTCCAGCCAGGTCACCGCCGAACGGGCCGAGGTGGAGGCCCTGGTGGGGTCCCTGCGGGAGTCCCTCGACGACGTCGAGCACGCCCTGGGCAAGTTCGACGCCGGCACGTTCGGCCTATGCGAGACCTGCGGGGAAGCCATCCCGCCGGCTCGCCTCGAGGCCAAGCCGGCCGCCCGCTTCTGCATCGAGCACGCCACCCGCCGCTAACCCGGCCTAACCGCTCACGGGTTTGGGCTGCCGGGACCGGGAGCGGCCGGCCAGCAGGAAGGCGCCCGCTGCGCCCACGGCGCCGATCCCGATGCCCAGCAGCACCGACCAGTTGAGGCCGTTGTTGGCGGGCTCGGTCTCGGGCTCGTAGCTGACTTCGGTGAAGTACAGGTCCTCGGTCGGCAGGTCGACGCGGCCGTTGCGAGAGTCCGACCAGGCCACGTAGGCCTCGTCCTCCCCCGACGCGAGGCCGATGGGACCTCGGAGGTCGTAGGCGAGGTTCATGGCGAAGCCCTCGTTCTGGTTCATCGTGCGATCGGATATCCGGCTGTTCTTCGCCCACGTGGTCCCGCCGTCGCTCGACGACGTGTAGTAGATGTCGAAGCACGTCTCGTCGCGGCGTGTCGTGTTGCCGTTGCCGCTCGGGTTGAAGGTCCCGTCGCTGCGGAAGTCCCACCACGCCACGTCGATGCGGCCGTTCGACGCCACCGAGATGGCGGGGAACATCTGGTCGTAGTTGGGGTTGCGCGACGCCACGGTGTCGTCGTTCAGCCGCATCTTCTTCGTCCACGTGGCGCCGCCGTCACTCGACTTCATGAACCAGATGTCGCGGTCGTCGCGCGGGTTGGGCGGCCCCTGGTCGCTCTGCTCGAAGGCGACGTAGACGGTGCCGGTCCTGATGTCGATGGCGGTCTCGGGCGTGGTCAGGCACGGCACGCAGACGATGCCGCTGGTGTCGACGACCGAGCCCTGCCACGTCTTGCCGCCGTCGGTCGACTTCGACATCAACAGGCGCGCGCCGGCACCGGGCTTGCCCGCCTGCGGCGGCGCCGTGGACGCGGGCGTCGGCTTCCAGGCCGGCGCGTTGGGCGCCGACGACGCCGCCTTGCAGGTGTTGGCCGGGCCCGGCGGGAGGGGCAGCGGGTCCTGTGTCGGCGCACCACCCGGCGGCGCCGCCGGCGGGCGTTCCTTGGTGAACGCGTAGACCGTGCCCTTGGCGTCGATGCTCATCGCCGGCGCGTCGGTGCCCTTGACGTCGGTGAGCGGGAAGCTCTCGAAGACGTCGATGGGGGCGCCGAACGAGCGGCCGCCGTCGCTCGAGACAGCCACGACGCTGCGCTCCGACACCTCCGACGTCGGCATGAACGCGCCCTGCCGGCGGAAGCCGGCGTAGACGATGTTGGGGTCGGTCGGGTGCGTCGCCATGCGCGTGTAGTTGAACCGCTCGACGTCCCGCACCTCGGAACCGTCGGGCTTCTTGAAGGCGCGCTCCTCGGCGTGCTTGATCACGGTGAACTGCCACGTGGCGCCCAGGTCGCTGCTGCGGGCGACGTAGGGGTCGGTCGGCCCCGAGTTGGTGGCGGACTCGGCGCCCGTGGCGGCGACGTAGAGCGTGCCGTCGGCCCCGAACTTGGACGCGATGAACGGCCCGAACGACGGCCGGGCGCACGACTTGTACTCGGGTGGCACCGGGTCGGCCGCCGTCGGGGCCCACGTGCGCCCGCCGTCGCGGCTGATGAACACGTGGCAGTCCGACGTCTGGAACTCGGCCTCGGCCACCGCCAGCACGTCGGGGTTCGTCGGGTCGATGGACAGCTGGGGCTCGCTGTGCGTGCGACCCGGCACGAAGTCCTGGTTGATCTGGATGTTCGGGAACACGACCGGCTCCCCGGCCTCCCCGGCCCGGGCCAGGCCCGGTGCCGCCACCAACGTGCACGCGGCCAGTGCGCCACCCACATGGGCGCGACGCCACCTACGGTCCATTCGTCCCACCTCCGCTACGAATCCCGTCGAAAGCACCGTAGCGGTACAGTGCCGCGCCCGAGCGGAACCCGACGGAGGGAGTGGCGATGGCCAACGTGGTAGGGCTGGCGACGATCCTGCGGAAGATCCCCCCGCAGGCCTGGGATGCGATCATCCCGCACGGCCCGGTCCTCCGGAACGTCGGCTTCGGCCGTGGCTTCGGGCATTTCGCGGCCGAGCTCAACCCGCAGCCCCTGCCGCCCCGGGCGCGCTTCGCGGTGGCCTCGGCCGAGGTCGCGCGCAAGATCGCCGACGCCGCCGTGGCCGCCGAAGCGTCGGGCAACGACGCCGACGCCATCGTCGCCCGGGCCGTCGAGGAGTGGTGCGGCAACGGCGGCGGGCGGATCCCGGTCCCGTGGCCGCGCCCGTTCCCGTTCCCGTGGCCGCCCGGCCCCGATCCCGACCCGCGCCGCGGCGGCTTC
>JBOGIC010000371.1:0-3942 GCA_050744985.1 Acidimicrobiales bacterium | reverse complement strand
GCATCCAGGAGGAATCGGCCGACCGGGCAACGTGGGGTGAGATCCTCTCCCACAAGCTCCGGCGGCCTCTCTACGTCGGCCTCGGCCTCGCCGTGTTCCAGCAGATCACCGGCATCAACGCCGTCATCTACTACGCCAACGAGATCTTCGCCGCCGCCGGGTTCACGACCGCCAAGGAACAGGCCGACGCCACGCTGTTCGCCGTCGGCGGCGTCAACGTGCTGGCCACGTTCATCGCCATCGCCTTCGTCGACAAGTTCGGCCGCAAGCCCTTGCTGCTCACCGGCCTCGTCGGCATGTCGCTCAGCCTCACCACCCTCGGGTTCGCGTTCGCCGCGTTGGACGGCAGCACGGCCGCGGGCACACCGACCACGCTCGGGATCATCACGCTCGTGTGCCTGGTCGTGTTCATCGCGTCGTTCGCGTTCTCGATGGGCCCGATCGTGTGGACGATGATCTCGGAGATCTACCCGAACCGCATCCGGGGCCGGGCCGTGGCCGTGGCGACCGCGGCCAACTGGGGCGCGGCGTTTCTCGTCAGCATGACGTTCCTGACCCTGCTCGACGCCATCGGCGAGTCGGCCACGTTCTGGCTGTTCGCGGCCACGAGCGTCGCCGCCTTCGTCTGGATCTGGTTCAAGGTCCCCGAAACCAAGGGCCGGTCCCTCGAGCAGATCAGCGAAGTCTTCGACCACGCGCCGCCGCGTCCCCCACCCGACGCGCCCGACGCGCCGGAGCGGCCGGTCGCGCCCGCGGCCTAAATCGCGCCGCGGCGCTTCAGGGCGTTCTGCATCTGGACGCCGTGCATGAGGTCGATGCCGGCGCCGATGGCGGCGGCGGCGTGGACGGCCTCGTGCATCTGGTCGACCGTCGCGCCCGAGTCGAGGCACACGCCGGTGAAGGCGTCGATGCAGTAGGGGCACTGCTTGGAGTGGCTGACGGCCAGGGCGATGAGCGCCTTCTCGCGCTTGGTGAGAGCGGAGTCGTCGTTGAAGACGCCGTTGTAGTAGGTCCAGAACCGCTGCATCATCGGACCGGCGAAGTTGCCCATGTCACCGAAGTGCCCGAGGTCGGCGCGCTCGTAGTAGCCCGGGGCGCCGTGCCCGTTGCCGTTGGCCGCGTCGTCGTCGTCGGCGTGCGAGGCGGCGCATACCGAGAGGGCGGCCACGGCCTCGGCGGCGCGCGGGTGCGCCGGGTCGATAGGGCGGAGGTCGCAGCCCATCTTGGCGTCGTGGATGACCAGGTCGCCGTAGGCGAACTCGATGGGGCGGCTCTGGCGGGCGTCGTCGAGATTGGGGAACACCCAGTGCTTCTCCTCGACCTCGGTGTGGCAGCAGTAGACCGGCTGGCCGGCGCCCCCCTGGCCCTTGTGCCGCCAGTCCCGCCCGGCGGCGATGGCGGGCACGCCGTCGAACAGGGCGCGCACGCTCGGTGACTCGTCGCGCAGGTCGATGCCCTTGTGGTCCAGCACCGCCGGAGGCCCCGGCGGCACGTCGGTGAGCATGTCGTCCTCGGAGATCGGGATGGACGAGAAGATCACGTTGATCCCACCGGGGAACGGGTACTTGACGTAGCCCTCGGTGCAGCTCTCGGCGTGTGTCCCCTCGGCGAGGATCCGGTCGTGGGGGAGGCGGGCCACGTCGTCCACCTTGACGTGGCAGTGCACCGACGACGCCACGCTCAGCACGTCGGCGTACGGGAAGCCCGGATCGAACATCGCCAGCACCTCGGCGCGCTCCGCCGCCGTGACGAGGCCGAGGTCTTGGAAGAACCCGAGCGTCTCGTCGAACGCACGCTGGTCGAGATGCGTGATCCGCTCTTGCAGGCTCACGGGCCCCACCTTTCCTCGAAGTCCTCGAAGCGACATCTACCGCGGTTGATAGATGGTAGCGACCCCGCCTACCAGCGCGGTTCCTCACCGAGCACGCCCAGGTAGGTCTTGCCCACGACCTCGTGGGTCACCGACGAGTTCGCCGGATGGAAGGGGCCGCAGCGCACGTCGCGGTACAGGCGCTCGAGCTCGTTGCGCTTGAACATGCCCGTGCCGCCGGAGACCTCGAGGGCGAGGTCCACGACCCGCTGGGCGCCCTGCGTGGCGCGGTGCTTGACGGCCACCAGCTTGGAGGCCCACAGGCCCCCGTGGTCGACCCCGTTGGTCCAGTCGGCGGCCATGCGCTCGACGTGGGGCGCCATCGCCTCGAGCTCCATCGCCATCTCGGCCACCTCGTACTGCATGAACGGGTGGTACGCCATCGAGCGGCCGCCGAGGGGGATCGACGACTTGGACTTCACCTGATCGATCGCCAGCACGAAAGCCCGCTCGGCGAGCCCCAGGTAGATGGCCGCGAACGAGATTTCCTCCCAGGCGAAGATGCCGAGGATGAAGGCGTCGGCGCCGGCCAGACCGGCGGCAACGACCCGGGCGACGGTGGCGTCGGGGGCGAAGGCGCCGTCGAGCACCGTGTCGTGGCTCTGCGTCGCCCGCATGCCGAGGGTGTCCCAGGTCTCGACGGTCTCGACGCCGGGCGTCCCCCGCTCGACGTAGGCGTGGACGATCTTGGGGTGGGCCGGGTCCGAGTCGTCGGCGGCGTGGACGCACAGTCGGGTCCAGACCGGCGAGAGCGAGCCGAAGCTCTTCCGCCCGTAGATCCTGTACCCGCCGTCCACACGCTCGGCGCGGGCGGACGAGTAGAGCAGGGGCAGGTCGTTGCCCGGCTCGGCGTTGCCGTAGGCGAAGACCGCGCCCTCGGCCGCCTCCTGCAGCAGCCACCCCTGGCTCGTGTCACCGGCCCGCCAGAGGTCGGCGGCGACACCGGTCTGGCTGAGGTGCATGGTCAGCGCCAGCGCGGTCGGTGCGGCGCGGCTGGCCAGCCGCCGCTGCTCGGCGCAGACCTGAGCCAGGTTGAAGCCCAGGCCGCCCAGCTCGGCGGGCACGGCCATCCGCAGGTAGCCGGCGTCACGGAGGAGGGCGAAGTCCTCGTCGAAGAACCGGTTCTCCCGGTCGTACACCGCGGCGTTGGCGCCGCATGCGTCGAGGATCGTCTCGGACAGCACGCTCTGCCCCGCCTCTACCCGGATAGTCGACACCAAGCCTCCGCTACGACGGGTCATGAATATCAACCGCAGTTGATGGCGAGATGCTTCCAGAGGCCGGCGGCGGCGGTCAAGGCTCGGCCGGGGCGCAGGCCACGGCGGGCGGCAGCGCCCGCAAGAGCCGCTCGATCACGGCGGTCTTGACCGTGCCGGGCGACGTGTCCGGGCCGGCTATCCGGTCATGGCCGGCGAACCATCCGTCGGCGGCGACGAGCTCGCCCGGCCCGGGGGCTGGACGGTCGGTCACGCGCACATCGATGAACCCCGCGGCGATCGCCGCCGGCTCCAGCGCGCCGGCGCGGCTCGGGTGCACCCACAGCCGGCGGGGGAACCGGGCCGAGCCGAAGACGGGCACGACGGGCCGGGCCGGGTTGTCGTCCGCGACCGGTTCGAGCCCGTCGCCCCCGGCGCCCGGCGCCAGGTCCGCCCGGTACAGGTGGAACCGGCCGCGTGCGCGTTCGGCCGGCGGCAGGACCTGCAGGCAGGTCGTCCACCATCCGGTCTCGATCGTTTCCGTGAACGCCTCGGGCAGGCCGGCCGAACGCATGGACGCGGCCTGGGCGGCCCAGTCGTAGGCGAGGGGCACCAGCTTGGCCTCCGCCCGGCCGGCGACGAGGTCGAGCACCGCGTACCAGACCTCGCGCCGGCCGTCGTTGGCCGGCCGCCCGATCACGCCCACGTTGACGACGAGCGTGCCGTCGACGCGGCGCTGCCAGGGCAGGCCCGAATGCGTGCACAGGATGACGCCCGCCCCGCTCGCCGCGACCCTCAGGCGCACCTCCTCGTCCGGGAGCGACTCCCAGAAGAAGTCGTTGAGGCCGAGGGGCGACCCGTGGACGAGGTGCACCT
>JBOGIC010000370.1:0-3651 GCA_050744985.1 Acidimicrobiales bacterium | reverse complement strand
CTCGTCGGCCGGCACCGGCGCGGCCGCCGGCTCCGACGCCCGCCGGGTGACGGCGCCCTCGAACTGCCGCCGGGCCTGGGCGACGGTCATCTGCCCGACCATGCGCGCCACCTTCGCCTGGGCCGTGAACCGGTCGCGACCATGGGCCGCCAGCTTGGGAAGCTCCTCGCGGGCCTTGAGGACCAGGCCCAGGGGGGCGAACACCACCATGTCGACGAGGCGGTCGACCGGGCCCGACGGCGCCACCATCAGACCCCCCCCATCAGACGCAGTCCCGGCACAACATCCGGGCCGGGTCGGCGAGCTGGCTGGGGTGCTTGAGGAGGAAGCAGGACTCGCACACGAACTCGCCCGGCCGCTTCGGTAGCACCTTGGTCGAGCCATCGGCGCGCTCCTCCGCGTCCGGCGCCTCCTCGTCCTCGGCCTCGTCGTCCTCGTCGATGGCGACGAGACGGTCTTTGAGGATCACGTCGAGGCCGGCTTCGACGTCGTCGGGGTCGAGGACGTCGTCCTCGTCATCGTCGTCCTCGTCCTCGTCCGAGGGGGCGGCGACCGCCGGCTCCGCCTCTTCCGCATCTTCCTCGACGTCGGCGTCGAGGTCGTCGTCGACGAGGTCGTCGTCCTCGAGGTCGTCCTCGAGGAGGTCCTCGTCCTCTTCGAGCGCCTCGAGATCGACCGCGTCGGGGTCGTCAGGCTCCTCGAGCTCTTCGAAGTCGTCTGCCATGCTCGCTGGTCCTCACCGGGGCGTTCGGGGGCGGCAGCATAGACGACGCCGGGCGCGTACTTTTCGGGAGCGCGTGCGGGGGAGGATAGGGGACCGTTGGTACCGTTCGTTAGCCCGACAACCGCCCGCGTGCGGACGCGAAGTGGATTATTTGAACGTTCTCTACTTAGTCCCCAATCCCCCGCTGCCCATCCATCCCTCCCCGCGACCGCACCCTCACATTGCGGTCCCGGGGCCCACGACCAGGGGTTCGGGGCGTCAGGGACGGCGCTTAGACTGGCCAATCCAGGGGTGGGCTGTCAAAGGGCGCTGACCAGCCTCGATCCGAAAACCCGCTGGTCAGAGCGGGTCGTAGTGCGGAAGACAATTTTCCTCAAGCATTCGTTGAGGGTTAGCTGCCGGACACTGCCTCCCGCCGTTTGGCGTCCACCGCCCGCTCGCTGCCGAGGCGCCCGAGGCCCGATTCCTCCTCGTCGCCGGCCCGGTGATCGACGAACCGCATGGCCGCCGCCACGGCCCGGTGCCCGGCCTGCTCGGCGATAAGGCGGTGCATCGCCTGGCCGATGTGGCGGTAGCTCGCGTGTCCGGCGAGCTGGGTGCGCAGTTCGAGCAGGTGCATGGCGGAGCGGCCGTTGAGCTCCATGGAGTACCGCATGCGGAACGCGAGCGCCACGGCGTAGGCGGCCTGGGCCGGGAATCGCTCGGCGAGGGCGTCGTGGAGGCCGGCCGAGCACGCCATGGCGTCCTCGAACCGGCCGGCCAAGCCGGCGTCGGCCACCTCCTCGGGCAGGACGAACCCGTGGCGGGGCGTGAGGCTCTGCCACTGGATGGTGAGCAGGCGGTGGCGTTGCAGGTCGCGGAAGGCGCCGTAGTCGCTCAGCACGTCGAAGCGGTAGGTGACCCGTTCGAGGGCGCGGTCGGGCTTGTGGCGGCGGTTGCGCCGGTCGCCCACCCAGGCCGTCAGGAGCGCGTCCCGGTCGGCGGCGGACAACGAGCGGGCCCGGGCCAGCAGCTGGTCGTCGGGCAGGTCGCTGTGGGCGTAGAGGATCGCGGCGAGGAGCTTGTCCTCCCCGTCGGGGTCCCAGTCGACGAGGGTGACCGTCGGCCGGGGCTCGGGCTCGATGCCCTCGAGGAGCCGCCGGGCCACGGCGCCGGTGTCGGCGGCGGTGGCGGCGAGGTAGCGGGCCCACTCGACGCCCCGCTCGGGCCGGTCGATGCGGGTGAGGAACGACGGGATCACCTTGCGCAGCTCGGTGAGCATGAGCTCGGCGTAGGACCGGGCCTCCGGCAGCGGGTGGGCCCGCATCCGCAGGATCAGGTGCTCGTAGGCCTGGCCCGAGCCGTAGATGCCGACGTTGGACAGGGCGGCGGCGGGCAGCAGGCCCCGCAGCGAGTCGAACGCCTTGGCCCGGATCGCTCGCCGGTAGACCAGATCGGAGTCGCCCGGCTCACGGGGGTGGCGGTCGCGGAACCAGTCCTGCATGGCCGGGAGCAGCTCGGCGTAGGTCTCGAACAGGGAGTCGACGTCGGCGACGTAGCGCGTGCCCAGGGGGGACGACAGCACCTCGGGGGGGCGATAGTACCGGAACCGGCCGCCCAGGCGGGTGTCGTAGGCGAGGTAGCGCGTCGACTGCTCGAGGTAGGCCATCAGCCGGCCCCACTCGAGCACCTTGGTGAGCAGGTTCGACGCCTGCTCGCATGCCAGGTGAACGCCGCCCAGCTGGGCCACGGAGTCGTCGCCGTACTCGAAGAAGACCCGCTTGTAGAGGTCCTCGGCCCGCTGGACCCCGACCGTGGCGTCGAGGCCGGTGTCGGCGGCGGTGTCGAGCTCGCCCACGAACTCGTCGAGGAACAGGCGCCGGAGGCTCTTGTGGGTGCGGGAGTACCGGGCGAACAGCGCCCCCTTCACCACCTCGGGGAGGTTGACGAGGGCGAAGACCGGCCCGTCGAGGTTGGTGACGTACCGGCGCAGGACGTCGGCCTCCTCGGCGGTGAAGGTCTCGGGCACGTAGGGGTGCATGGCGGGGGTGAGGTTACGACCCCGGCTCGAACCCGGCGCGGATGTCCGCGAGGGCGTCGGGACGGGTCCACACGTCGACCGCCGTCATCGCCATGGCCGTGGCCGCCTCGACGACCGCCGTCGTCGACTCGGGCGAGCCGGCCCAGCGGGCGAACTCGGCGGTGTGCAGCGCCACGTCGGGGGGTGAGATCGCCACGAGAGGGTGGATCGACGGCACGACCCGGCTCACGTTGCCCATGTCGGTGCTGACCAGGACGCGCGTGCCGGGGCCAGGGTCGGTGAGGGGCCGGCCGACGCGTTCGCTGTTGGCCCGGTACAGCTCGAGGAGGGGACGGTTGGTGCGCAGCTCGGAGTACTCGGGGCACGTCGGCTCCCACGTCATCCGGCACCCGGCGGCCTGGGCCCCGGCCTCGAGCGCCGCCAGCACCCGATCCTTGAGGGCATCGAGGGTCTCCATGGTCCGCGAGCGCACGTACCACTCGGCCACCGTGTGGTGCGGGACGATGTTGGGCTTCTCCCCCGCCTTCAGGAACACCCCGTGGATCCGCTCGTCGTGGGCGATGTGCTGGCGGAGGGCGGCGACCGCGTTGTAGCCCAGGACCATGGCGTCGAGGGCGTTGCGCCCGTGGTGGGGCGCGGCGGCGGCGTGGGCGCCCCGGCCGAAGTACTCCACTCGCCAGGTGGCGATGGCGATCACGTCGGCCTCGGTCAGATCGGCCCCCGCCGGGTGGACCATGAGGGCGGCGTCGACCCCCTCGAAGGCGCCCCGATCCCCCATCAGCACCTTGCCGCCGCCGCCCTCCTCGGCCGGCGTGCCGAGCACCACGACCCGTCCCCCGGCCTGCTCGGCCACCGCGGCGGCGGCCAGGCCGGCGCCGAGCCCGGCGGTGGCAATGATGTTGTGGCC
>JBOGIC010000369.1:0-8479 GCA_050744985.1 Acidimicrobiales bacterium | reverse complement strand
GGGTGACCCGGCGTGGACGACCTCGCACCTGCGCTGGCTCGGCCTGGCGGCCGCCGGCGCCCTGGTCGTGGCGTGGACCTCCCGCGACCCGGCCTGGCCCTTGACGCGGGGGCCGGCAAGGCGCATGATCGTCGGCGTCAGGAGCCCAAGGCTCCGGTGACGGTACGGGAGGCCTCAGGTCTCCGGGCCCACCGGACGGAGGACGCCTGATATGGCATGGCCCCGAGAAGCTGGGCGAGCGAAAGCTCGAAGGCTACTCGGGGCCGTTCCGCGTCCCGACCCTCCCGTTTGATCCGCGCCATTGGGGCTCTGAGACCCCTCTTGTGCAAACCAAACGGGTGGCCGCGGCGGCCGACCATCCACCAGTTGTGTCACACCCCCTCGGTACGGTCAGGTCGTCATGCATGCCGGTACCGCCGACCCGTTGCTGCCAGGGCTGCTGTCAGGGCTCAACCCCTCCCAGGCCGAGGCGGTCACGAGCGGTGCCGCGCCCCTGTGCATCCTCGCCGGGGCCGGCTCGGGCAAGACCCGTGTCCTGACCCGGCGCATCGCCTGGCGCGTGCAGCAGGGCACGGCCGACCCCCGCCATGTGCTGGCCCTCACGTTCACCCGCCGCGCCGCCGGCGAGCTGGGCGCCCGTCTCACGCGGCTGGGCGTGCGCCACCAGGTCGCGGCGGGCACGTTCCACGCCATCGCCTACGCCCAGCTGCGGAGCCGGTGGGCCGACAGGGGTGACCGGGCGCCGGCGCTGCTCGACCGCAAGGTCCGCATCCTCGCCCCGCTGTTGCCGCACCGCACGGGCTCGGAGTCCGCCGTCCAGCCCGCCGACATCGCCACCGAGATCGAGTGGGCCAAGGCCCGCATGGTGCCCCCGAGCCGCTACGAAGACGAGGCGGCCGCGGCCGGCCGCCGGGCGTCGCTGCCCCTCGCCGCCGTCGGCGCGCTCTACCAGCGATACGAGGACGAGAAGCGCCGCCGCCGGCTCGTCGACTTCGACGACCTGCTCGAGGTCTGCGCCCTCGCCCTCGAGAGCGATGCCGAGTTCGCCGCGTCCCAGCGTTGGCGGGTCCGCCACCTGTTCGTCGACGAGTTCCAGGACGTCAACCCCGCGCAGTCCCGGCTGCTCGAGGCGTGGCGCGGCGGTCGCGACGACCTGTGTGTGGTGGGCGACCCCAACCAGGCGATCTACGCCTGGAACGGCGCCGACCCCCAGTTCCTCACCCGGTTCGCCGATCGCCACCCCGGCACCGCCGTCGTCCGCCTGGACGACAACTACCGCTCGTCGCCGCAGGTGCTCGCCGTCGCCAACGTCGTCATCGGCGCGCATCACCGGCTCCGGGCGCACGAGCCCGAGGGGCCGCTCCCGACCGTCACCTCCTATCCCACCGACCGGGAGGAGGCGGTCGGGGTGGCCCGGGCCGTGCGGCGGCGCCATGGGGGTGGTCGGCCGTGGTGCGACATCGCCATCCTCACCCGTACGCATGCCCAGCTCGTCCTGTTCGAGGAAGCCCTCACCGGGTCCGGTATCCCGTGCCGGGTGCGGGGCTCGGCCCGGTTCCTGAGCCAGCCCGAGGTGCGCGACGCCGTCGCCCACCTTCGCCTCCTGCCTCCCGCGTTGGCGCTCATCGAGGCGCTCCCCGACCTGGTGGCCATGGCGGCCGACGCGCCGCCGGAGAGGGCGCCGCAGCTGGAGAGCCTCGTGCGCTACGGCCGTGAGCACCTGGCGGCCGAGCCGTCCGCCACGGTCGCGGGGTTCCTCGCCTGGCTCGTGGCCATCCTGCGGGCCGACGACGACGCGGCCGCTGCCGTCGACACCGATACCGTCGAGCTGGCCACCCTGCATGCGGCCAAGGGCCTCGAATGGCCCATCGTGTTCATCGCCGGGCTCGAGCAGGGCTTCGTGCCCATCGGCCACGCCGAGACCCCGGAGGCCAAGGCCGAGGAGCGGCGCCTGCTGTACGTCGGCGTCACCCGCGCCCGGCGCGAGCTGCACGCATCGTGGGCCGAGACGCGCACGTTCGGGGAACGCACGGTGACCCGCTTTGCGTCGCCGTACCTCGACCGCATCGAGGCGGCGGTGCAGGCGCTGGCCGAGGGCCGTCCCGTGCCCGACTGGCGCGAGCACATCAACGCCACCCGGGCTCGGCTGGACGACGCGCCCCGCTGCGGCAGCAAGGCCGACCCGCGTGTGCTCGACGCCCTGAAGGCGTGGCGTGCACAGACGGCGCGGACCACCGGCGTCCCCGCCTACGTCGTGTTCCACGACACGACGCTGGCCGCCATGGCCGAGGCCAGGCCACGCGATCGCGCCGCTCTGCTCGCCCTGCCCGGGCTCGGTCCGGTCAAGGTCGACCGCTACGGCGATGCCCTGTTGTCGCTGGTGGCGAGAGCGGCGGGTTGACGTACAGCGTCCCAGGCGCGACAACGGGGTATGAGCACGTACCTATGGCCCAACGACGACGGGTGGCCCTACCCGGACAGCGCCGTCGAGGCCGTCGACCCCTCCGACGCCCTGGATGACGACGCTCGCCTGCTCGCCGTGTCGACCGACCACCTGTTCCACCTGCTGAGCCCGCTCGAGAAGCAGGTCATCATGGCCCACTACGGCCTCGACGGATCCGCCCCGCGGTCGATGAAGGAGCTCCACACCGACATGGGCCTGAGTCGCGCCGAGTTGCGCGGCGCCCTCGCCGACGGCCTCGACAAGCTCCGCGTCAACCTCAACGCCTGAGCCACCCGCCCCGAGCGTTTACTCCGCGCAAACGGCCCCTCACAGGCTGTCGCAGAATGGCGGCGGGATCCTGGCGAACGCCCACATCTGGCCCGCGAGGCACGTCGGCCCCAAGAGGTTGTGGCCGCCATCTGTCGGCCGTGGAATATTGCGACAGCCTGCTCAGAGGGGCTTTGCACTGAAATGGCCGCCTGCACAGAAACGCCGCCGTCTGCACAAGAACGCCGAGTGACTAACGCCCGTAGTGCGCTATGGTTCGAAATATGACGGAGCGACGCGGGGTTCCGGCTAACTACCGGGCGACATACCTGTTCGCCATGCCCTCCGTAGTTGAGGGACTCGCAAAGTTGGTGGACCTGGGCGGAACGTTCGATCAGTACAACACTTCGCGGTCCGGAGCAGCAGCTGACCGCCGAGCGGTCGAGCAAGACTGGCTTGCGGTTGGCGATGATCTGAGGAGCGCCATGCAGGACTGGGAGTCGTCGTCTAGCGAGTGAGCGACGACCCGATCGCGGAGCAGGAGGCGGACGCTCCATCATCGCGGCCCCCGTCGTCAGCCGCCTCATCGGCTGATCCGTCCGTCTCGGGTTTCGTAGCGAGCTACGAGAGCTTCGAGTGGTTCAGTGGCCCACTTCCACACCCGCGCATCCTCCGCGAGTACAACGAGATCTGCCCTGGTGCCGCTGACCGCATCCTCGGCATGGCGGAACGACAGGCTACCCAGCGACAGGCACTTGAGCGCATCGTCGTTGAAGGCAAAGACCGTCGGGCGACCCAAGGGCAGCGGATCGGTGGTGCTCTTGCTGCGCTGATAACGGTCTTGGCGTTCATCCTGATCCTGACTGGACGGTCGATATAAGGGTTCGCGACCCTCATCAGCGAGACGGTCGTCCTCGTCAGCGTCTTCGTGTACGGGCGGGCGCAAGAGCGAAAGGAACGGGCCGAGAAGGCCCACGTGGCTCCCGAACCCGCGCAGCCGCAGTTGCCGTTCCCCGAGTGAGCGCTTCGTAGCGCCGTATCCCATTCGTGTAATCGTTATCCCCAGGGCGTGGCACAACCTGTGGATAACCCGGGGACTGACCGGGGAGGCGTGAGAATCCGTGAGAAATCGCCCTCTCCGGGTTGCAGATGTCATATGACCCTGGGATAGCCTCACGTCGTGAACCGTGAGGTGACCGACGCCATAGCGTTCTTCCGCCGGTCGCGCGAGCACTTCGCAGCCAAGAGAGACCAGCTCACCCAAGTCGTTGACAAGCTCGACGAGATGATCGGGGTGCTTAACGGCCTCGCCGACGATGACGAGGTGGAGGTTGAGTTCCGGCTCGAAACGCCTGCACCACGACGACGAAGCGTGAGAACGATGGTCCTCACGCTTCTTGACGAAGAGGATCGGGACTGGTCGGTCGGAGAGATTCTCGCCGCGTACGAGCGCCGGGGCACACCCGTTCATGGTGCCGATCCAAACAACGCCCTGCGAGCAGCCCTGGCCGACGCCAAGAAGCGTGGCATGGTCATCTCGACGGCCGTAGGACGCTACAAGTCCGCCCGATGGGCGCAGGCGTCTGAGCACTCTCTCAACGGCAGCGCTCCCACGGCGAACGCGGCCGAACCGGCAGAGGGGGGTGCTATCGCCTAAATCGCGGACTTGGAGAGCTTCTGGATTCTCGGCCCGTCGCTCTCCAAGTCCGCCCAGCAGCCCGGATGGTGAAAACGGTAGACACAGGGAGTCTGCACCTCCCCGCGCTACACGCGCATGCGGGTTCGAGTCCCGCTCCGGGCACTTGCGCGTCCATGTTAGATCTCGCCTGTCTTTGCTCGCACATCGGATCGCCGCGGCTTGTTCCAGTACGGCGACTTGCACTTCGGGTTGGGACACACCCGAGGCTCGGTTTCGCCTCGCGGCAACCACTGATGACCGCAGCGCTCGCACTTCCACGCCCACACAGTCATCTTCACCCTTGCCACAACCGTCAGTATGTACCCGCTCATACCCCCCGTCAAGGATATCCCTACTAGGTATTGACTTCAATACCTTCCTCAGTATACTTACTAGGTATATACCGGGAGGGTGGAGATGGACGGACGAGAGCTTCGGGCACTGGCAATCGCAGCAACGACAACCCTTCACCGCAACAGCGCGGGGTGGATCGTTCCGTCGCAGAGCGGCGTCGGCACCTACACCGTGTCGAACGATGCTCTCCCCACCTGCACCTGCCCCGACTACGAGCTTCGCCAGCAGGCTTGCAAGCGCGTCCTCGCCGTGCAGTACACGATCCGTCGTCAGCGCAACGAGGGCGGCGTCACGGTGACCGAGGAAGTCAAGGTCACCTACACCCAGGACCGGACGACCTACAACCGGGCGCAGTGTGACGAGAAGGCACGGTTCCTGCCCATTCTGGCCGACCTGTGCAGCACGGTCACGAACCCGCCGCAAGGCCGCGGCCGTCCTCGCCTGCCCCTGGGCGACATGGCCTTCCAAGCCGTCCACCGCGTCTACGGCGGCATGTCGGCCCGCCGCTTCGACACGGACGTTCGCGAGGCGAAGGCGGCTGGCTTCACCGACGACGACCCGCACTTCAACAGCGTGCTGACCTACCTCCGCAAGCCCGAGTTGACCGGCGTGCTGCGCAACCTCATCGCGCTGTCGGCGCTGCCGCTGACCGCCGTCGAGAAGCGGTTCGCCATCGACTCGACCGGGTTCTCCACGTGCAAGTTCGCCCGTTGGTACGACGACAAGTACGGCCGCGAGGCCCAGCGACGCGAATGGATCAAGCTCCACGCGATGACAGGGGTGCTGACCAACATCGTCACCGCCGTCGAGGTCACCGGCTGGACGGTCAACGACTCGGTGATGTCCCGGCCGCTGGTCGAGGCGAGCGCGGCGGCCTTCTCGATCGAGGAAGTCAGCGCCGACAAGGCGTACCTCTCGCACGACAACTTCGCCACCGTGGCGGTGCTCGGTGGGACCGCCTACGTGCCGTTCAAGTCGAACACCGTCGAGGTCAAGGACGACTCCGAGTGGAGCCGCATGTACCACCTGTTCGCCTACGACCGTGACCGCTTCCTGGCCCACTACCACCGCCGGTCGAACGTCGAGAGCACGTTCAGCATGATCAAGCGGAAGTTCGGTGACAGCCTCCGCAGCCGGTCCGACCAAGGTCAGATCAACGAGGTACTGGCGAAGGTGGTCGCCCACAACCTGTGCGTCCTCAACCACGCGATCCACGACCTTCAGATCCCGCAGCCGCGATTCGTGATCGCGAGCTAGCGGAGCGCGGCCCGGTGGTGGTGGGGAGGAGATCGTTGCCAGACGCACCATCCACCACCACCGGACTCACTGGAGCGACGCTGGAGTTGCCAGACGTACCCCAGTAGCGCCGCCGCTCTCGCGGCGGAGGGAGGAGATTGCCATGGATGACCGCACCTATGTCGACCGCGTGGTGCGAATCACGGAGCTTGTCGAGGTCGGCGGGGTACTTGACGGGTTCACTTTCGAGCGCTGCCACATCACGGGTCCAGCGGTGATTGCCTTGGACTGTAAAGGCGTGATGAACGGTTGCAGCCTCGGTGCCGAGACGAGCGCGCTCCTGTGGGAGGTCCCGCCGACGCGGCCGAGGGTCACAGGCGTCCTCGTGGTCCGCAACTGCAACTTCATCGGTTGCTCCTTCTCGAACGTCGGCATTGCTGCACCGCCTGACGTGGCCGAGATGATCCGGCGTCACCTCGCGGCGTAGCCGTCCTGCGCTGCACGAAAAGCCCGTCGTCTGCACTAGAAATCGCCTCGTGAGGGCACTTTGAGTGCAAAGCCCCTCAGAGGGCCAACTCCGGGGAGTAAAAGGGTCAGGAGGCGAAGTCGACCAGCAGGGGCGCGTGATCGGAGGGGAGTTTGCCTTTGCGGGCGAAGCGGTCGATGAGGGCGAACTCGGCGCGTTCGGCCAGGGGCTTGGTGGCGAGGACCAAGTCGATGCGCAGGCCGCGGCCCTGGTGGAAGTCGCCGGCGCGGTAGTCCCACCACGAGTAGATGCCGGGCTCGGGCCGGCGGAGGCGGAAGGTGTCGGCGAGGCCCCAGTCCAGCATGCCCTGCAACGCCTCGCGCTCGGGCGGGCTCACGTGGGTTCCGCCGTGGAGCTTGGCCGGGTCCCACGCGTCGATGTCCTTGGGCGCGATGTTGAAGTCGCCGCAGACCACTAGCGGTTCAGCCGGCGAGTGGGCGGTCACGACGTGCCCGTGCAACCGACCCAGCCACTCGAGCTTGGCCTCGTAGTGCTCGCTGCCGACCGAGCGCCCGTTGGGCACGTAGACGCTCGCCACCCGCACCCCGCCGCATGTCGCCCACAGCAGCCGGGCCTCGACCGTCTCGTCCTCGGCCTGGTCGCTGAACCCCGCCACCACGTTTTCCAGTCCGACCCGGCTCAGGATGGCGACGCCGTTCCACTGGCCGTGCCCGTGATGGGCCGCCTCGTACCCGAGTGACGCGAAGGCCAGCGCCGGGAAGGCGGCGTCGGCGACCTTGGTCTCCTGCATGCACAGCACGTCGGGCTGGGCGTACGCGAGCCACTCCTCCACCCGCGGCAGGCGCTTGTTGAGCGAGTTGACGTTCCAGGTGGCGATGCGCAGCACTGCGCTCGCAGCCTAAGCCGACGCGGCCGCGACCTCGTACCGGCCCCCCGGTGCCCGCATGGCGGGGCTGTCCCGGAAGCTGAACCGGTGGGCGTTCAGGATCACCACGTGGCGGGGCTCGGCGCCGCCGTCAGCCCGAGCCGGCGCGTCACTGCCCGACCTCGTAACGCGTCCAGACGTCCGCCACGGTCGACATCTCGGCCGGGCAGCCGCCGGGGTGCTCTCCCCAGCCGTCCGGTGTCCCCACGGTCGTGGTCCATCCGCCGTAGTACCCGATAGGCGGGTGCATGAGCACGTCCGCCCGCGACAACTCGGCGCAACCGGCGACGGTCGGCCCGGTCCACACGACCGTCGTGAAGCTCTGGGTCCTCAGCTTGCCGGCGTTGGGCGAGAGCTGGATCGTGCCGATCGGGGACCACGTCGCGGCCGTATGGTCGTACACCCACCCGCCCCACGTGCCGGGACCGACCTCGTACACGAGCGGGAAATAAAAGCGGTTGGCCTGCCAGTGGAACGGGATGGCGACGCTGTCCCAGTGGCCGTCACCGTGTCGCACGGCCAGCTGCGCGTACTTCCCCGACGGGCCCTTCACGAGCCCGATCAGGCCGATCGCCGGATCGTTCGTGAACCCGACCATCTGCGCGTACAGGTAGCTGGGCGGCGTCTGCCCGGGTGCGGCAACGGGGTCGTCGACGGGCACCATCCAGGTGCCGAGCCCGTCGAGGCGTGCAAACGGCGGGGCGGCGTGCGCCCAGGCCGACCACGGCGTCTCGGGGGCGGCCCGGAGAGACACGAACGAGATGCCGTGGGCCGTGGGCGTCAGCAGCCAGGCCCCGTCCGGGGTGATCGTGGCCTCCGCCTCGAAGGCCCCCGGCCACTCGGGCATCGGGATGAACCGTTCCACCGACCCGTCCGACAGGTCGACCACGTCGACCTGCCCGCCCCAGTCGTCGCGGATGCGGTACCCGGTCGTGCCGGCGGCGTTGACGGCCACGCCGCGCTCCTGCCAGCCGTTCAGCCGGGCCCGCAGCGAGAGGTCGCCGTTGAGGATGAAGTTGCCGGCCATCGCCGTCGAGCCGGACGCGTCGAAGTCGACATAGAGGCCGTAGACCGACGGGTCCGAACGGG
>JBOGIC010000368.1:0-1708 GCA_050744985.1 Acidimicrobiales bacterium | reverse complement strand
CCAACGGGTTGTGGTGCAGGGGTCGTCCACCCGAAAGAATGCCTGAGGAGGCGTCGCCCATGGCCATGGCCCCGGAGCAGACTGGGATCGGGATCCACCGCCACTTCACGACCGAGGGGGTCGACCCTTACGACGAGGTGGCCTGGGAGCGTCGAGACGCTCGGATCACCAACTTCCGGGACGGCTCTGTGGCCTTCGAGCAGCGGGCCGTGGAGTTCCCGGTCTCGTGGTCGCAGAACGCGACGAACATCGTCGCCCAGAAGTACTTCCGGGGCCCGCTCGGCGCCCCCGAGCGGGAGCGGTCGCTGCGCCAGGTGATCGACCGCGTGGTCGACACGATCACACGGTGGGGCAACAAGGACGGGTACTTCACCGACGAGGCCGAGGCCCGGGCCTTCCAGTCGGAGTTGAAGCACCTGATCATGCACCAGAAGGCGGCGTTCAACTCGCCGGTATGGTTCAACATCGGTGTCGCCGGCGAGCCGCAGCAGGCCTCGGCCTGCCAGCCGTGGCACGCCCGGGTCAGCACGCCCGAGGGGCTGGTGCCCATCGGCTCACTGGTCGACTCCCGGGCCGTCGGCGCCAAGGTGTTCGACAGCCATGGGCTCACCAGCGTGGTGGCCGTGAAGGCCAACGGCACCAAGACCGTGCTGCGCGTGCACACCTCGTCCGGCTACACGCTGGATGTCACGGCCGACCACCTGGTCTGGCGGGCGGACGGGTTGCAGGGCGGGGGCGGCTCGTATGTCCCGGCCGGACAGCTCAAGCGGGGCGACCACCTCGAGTGGCACCACACCGACGCGTGGGGCGACGGCCAGATCACCCGGCAGGCGGTGGCCGAGGCGTCGCTGGCCGGTTGGATCCAGGCCGGCGGCTTCATCGGTCCTGGCGGCGGCAAGGGCCTGCTGGCGGCGGACGTGAAGGTCAGCGGCGACGACGAGTACCGGTGGCTGCTCGACGCCGTGCACGACGCCATCCCCGGCGCCGGCGCTCGCGAGCGGTCGGCCGGCGAGCAGGGCCCGGGGGCGCGCCGGCTGCGCATCGAAGGCACCGAGGCAGATGCGTTCGTGCGACGGTGGGGCCTGTCCCGCCACGGCCTCGGTGCACCGGCGACCGGACCGGCGACCGAGACAGTTCCCGACCGGCTGTTCACGGCGCCAGCGCCGGTGGTCGCCGCCTACCTGCGCAGCCTGTTCCAAGCCGAGGGGTGGCTGTCGTCGACCGGCGCGGTCGTCGGCCTGGCCATGGCGTCCGAGCAGATCGTGCGGGGCGTGCAGTCGCTGCTCATGCGCTTCGGCATCTACTCCCGCCTGCGCCGGGTGGCCGAGCCCCGTGCCGGCGGCAACGAGTTCTGGGTGCTGAACGTCACGATGGCCACCGACGGCCACCGCTTCGCCGACGAGGTGGGCTTCGTCGACCGCACGCGCACGGCCGAGCTCGACGCGGCCCTGGCCAAGGCGACCGACCGCACCAGCCCGAACGTACGCCTCGTCGAGGTCGACTCGATCGACGTGCTGGGCGAGATGCCCGTCTACGACATCCAGACCGAGAGCGGCGAGTACCTCAGCGGCAACCTCCGCGTGCACAACTGCTTCATCCTCGCCGTCGACGACACGATGCGCTCGATCCTCAACTGGTACGTCGAGGAAGGCACGATCTTCAAGGGCGGCTCCGGCGCCGGCATCAACCTCTCGAACATCCGCTCGTC
>JBOGIC010000367.1:0-7166 GCA_050744985.1 Acidimicrobiales bacterium | reverse complement strand
TCTCGCGTGAGTCCGTGGCCGCCGGGCCGCTGTCCATCTGGCGCTATGCCCCCCTGCTCCCGGCCGAGAACGACGGCGCCGTCGACCTCGGCGCCGGCTTCACGCCGCTGGTGCGGGCCGACCGGCTGGCCGCCGAGCTGGGCCTGGGCGAGCTATGGCTGAAGAACGACACGCTGAACCCGACCGGCTCGTTCAAGGACCGGGTGGTGGCGGTGGCACTGGCCCGCGCCCGCGAGCTGGGCTTCAAGGTGGCGGCCTGCGCGTCGACCGGGAACCTGGCCAACTCCGTCGCCGCCCACGCCGCCCGGGCGGGCATGCGCCACGTGGTGTTCATCCCCGCCGACCTCGAAGCCGGCAAGGTCGTCACGACCGCCGTGTACGGCCCCAACCTGGTGGCCGTCGACGGCAGCTACGACGACGTCAACCGGTTGTGCGCCGAGCTGGCGTCCGAGCGCCCGACGTGGGCGTTCGTGAACGTCAACCTCCGCACATATTACGCCGAGGGGTCGAAGACGCTGGCGTTCGAGACCGCCGAGCAGCTCGGCTGGAAGACGCCCGACCACGTGGTGGTCCCGGTCGCCTCGGGCTCGCAGCTCACCAAGATCGCCAAGGGCTTCGAGGAGCTGTGGAAGGTCGGTCTGCTCGGCGAGGAGCCCCACGTGCGGGTCTCTGGCGCCCAGGCCGAGGGGTGCTCGCCGGTCGCGACGGCGTTCACCGGCAACCACGACTACGTCCGGCCCGTGAAGCCCAAGACGATCGCCAAGTCGCTGGCCATCGGCAACCCGGCCGACGGGTGGTATGCCCTGGAGGTCGTCCGGTCGAGCGGCGGCGCGCTGGCGGCCGTCACCGACGACGAGATCGTCGAGGGCATGCTGCTGCTGGCCCGGACCGAGGGGATCTTCGCCGAGACCGCGGGCGGCGTCACCATCGCCACGCTGGCCAAGCTGGCGGCGTCCGGCGTCGTGAAGCGGGACGAGCGGGTGGTCGCCTATGTGACCGGTCACGGCCTCAAGACCATCGAGGCCGTCGCGCCGGTGGCGGCGCCCACGGTCACCATCCCCGCCACCATGGAGGCGTTCAACGACGCCCTGGGCCACGAGTTGGAGGAAGAAGGATCATGAGCGCACTCGTCCGCATCCCGACCCAGCTGCGCACGCTGTCCGGCGGCGACGCCGAGGTGAAGGTGGACGGTTCCACCGTCGGCGCCGTGCTGAGCGCCCTCGACACCGCCCACCCGGGGTTCCAGGACCGGCTGTTCGGCGACGACGGCAAGCTGCGCCGGTTCGTGAACGTGTTCGTGGCCGACGAGGACGTGCGGTTCCTCCAGGGCCTCGACACGCCGGTGCCCGACGGCGCCGTCGTCTCGATCATCCCGGCCGTCGCCGGAGGCGCACAGAATCCCGATTAACTCGCGAAAGTGGTACCTCACAGGGCCAATCCCGCGGAGTAAACGGGTGGGTTGCACGGCTCCTCCGAGGACGCGGTATCGTTAGCACTCGACAGACGAGAGTGCTAACGGTCTCTACGAAGGAGCCTCCAGATGCCCAAGATGATCGCCTTCGACGAGCAGGCCCGCCGGGCGCTCGAGCGCGGCATGAACCAGCTCGCGGACGCCGTACGCGTCACGCTGGGCCCCAAGGGTCGCAACGTCGTGCTCGACAAGAAGTGGGCGGCCCCCACGATCACCAACGACGGCGTGTCGATCGCCAAGGAGATCGACCTCGAAGACCCCTACGAGCGCATCGGCGCCGAGTTGGTCAAGGAGGTCGCCAAGAAGACCGACGACGTGGCCGGTGACGGCACCACGACCGCCACGGTGCTGGCCTGGGCCATGGTGCGCGAGGGCCTGCGCAACGTCGCCGCCGGCGCCAACCCCATGTCGCTCAAGAAGGGCATCGAGCGGGCCGTCGAGACCGCGGTCAAGGCGATCAAGGACATCTCCGTCGAGGTGGAGTCGAAGGAGCAGGTCGCCCAGGTGGCCGCCATCTCAGCCGCCGACACCGAGATCGGCGACATGATCTCCGAGGCCATCGACAAGGTCGGCAAGGACGGCGTGATCACCGTCGAGGAGTCGCAGACCTTCGGCATGGACATGGACCTCGTCGAGGGCATGCGGTTCGACAAGGGCTACATCTCGCCCTACTTCGTCACCGACCCCGAGCGCATGGAAGCCGTCATGGAGGACCCCTACATCCTCTACGTGAGCTCCAAGATCTCGGCCGTGCGTGACCTTCTCCCCGTGCTCGAGAAGATCATGCAGACCGGTCGCCCGCTCGTGATCATCGCCGAGGACGTCGACGGTGAGGCCCTGGCCACCCTCGTAGTCAACAAGATCCGCGGCACGTTCAAGTCGGTCGCCGTCAAGGCTCCGGGCTTCGGCGAGCGGCGCAAGGCGATGCTGCAGGACATGGCGATCCTCACCGGCGGCCAGGTGATCTCCGAGGAGGTCGGCCTCAAGCTCGAGAACGTCACCCTCGACATGCTGGGCAAGGCCCACAAGATCACGGTCACCAAGGACGAGGCCACGATCGTGGAGGGCGACGGCGACCAGGCCGACATCCGGGGCCGCATCTCCCAGATCAAGGCCGAGATGGAGAACACCGACTCCGACTACGACCGGGAGAAGCTGCAGGAGCGCCTGGCCAAGCTGTCCGGCGGTGTGGCCGTCATCAAGGTCGGCGCCGCCACCGAGGTCGAGCTCCGTGAAAAGAAGCACCGCATCGAAGACGCCGTCAGCACCACGAAGGCGGCCGTCGAGGAGGGCGTCGTGCCCGGCGGGGGCGTGGCCCTGCTGCGGGCCCAGGCCACGGTGTACGAGCAGGCCAGCACCCTCGAGGGCGACGAGGCGACGGGCATCCGCCTCGTGGCCCGCTCGCTCGAAGAGCCGCTGAAGCAGATCGCGGTGAACGCCGGCATGGAGGGTGGCGTCGTGGTCGAGCGGGTGCGGCAGATGGAAGGCGCCACCGGCCTCAACGCCGCCACGGGCGCCTACGAGGACATGTTCAAGGCGGGAGTGATCGACGCCGCCAAGGTCACCCGGTCGGCGCTGCAGAACGCCGCGTCGATCGCCGGCCTGTTCCTCACCACCGAGGCCGTCATCGTCGAGAAGCCCGAGGAGTCCAAGGCCACCCAGGCCGCGGCCGCCGCGGGGATGGACGATTTCTAGGCCTCGAACCAACGTCGGCTGAACGGACACAGAGGGGCCGGCGATGCCGGCTCCTCTGTAGCGTTCGGCCTGCGGATGCGAGGCGAAAACCACCTGGTTAGCAGGATTAGGCCCCGGCGAGGCAGAATCCCCGCCAGCACGGGGGGTTACCGGGATGTTGGGCAGGAGCGTGGGGACACGAACGTGCGGCGGGTGGATGAGCCGCGAGCGCTTCCCCGGCACTCCCGCACCCGGCGCACGGATTTCCGACAAAGGAGTGACAAGGTGAGGCGCATGCTTCGTTCGACGGGTGGCATCTTGCTGGTGACGCTGGCCGCGCTCGCAATGGTCAGCTGCAGCACCAGCGACGTGAGTGGGGGCCAACAGGCCGCCATCGACCAGGCGGACCCCATCTGCCTGGAAGCCCAGCAGAAGATCGGCCTCAAGCTGGGTGACGAGCCCACCGTCGAGGCGGCGGCGCTCAAGCAGGCCACGGACGGCCTGATGGCCATCGCCGCGCCGAGCGAGAACCTCACGACCTGGAAGCTGTTCACCCAGAACGTGAACAACCTCTGGCTCAACATGTTCGACGTGGCGGAGTCGCTGGCGCCCATCGTCAACGACCGGCCCCGGGCGCAGAGAGCACTCGAGCAGGCGGCGACGGCCAACGAGAACGTCGTCACGTACGCCACCGACTACAAGACCGAGGTCTGCAAGAACGGCTTCGCGCCGCAGGGCACCCAGCTGAAGGCCTAGCCGAGGACCGAACTACGATCCGAGCATCGAACCAGTAGCCCCCGCCGAGGGGTGGGGCGTCCTCCACCTGTTCTTCCGCAGAATGCCGGCGGGCGCCGACGCCGCGGCGGTCGAGTCCGCGGTCAAGGCGTGCCAGGCCGACGACCACCAGGTCGTGACCTTCGCCGTGCTGGGTCACAAGGCCGAGGTGGGGGTGATGGCGCTCGGCCCGGACATGTGGCGGTTGCAGCAACTCCAGGCCGACCTGACGGCGGCCGGCCTGGAGCCGGTGGCGTCCTACGTCTCGCTCACCGAGGTATCCGAATACGCCCGCGGCATGCCGGCCGAGCGGCTCGAGCCGCGCCTGCACCCCCAGCTCCCGCCCGAAGACGCCCGGGTCGTCTGCTTCTACCCGATGTCGAAGCGGCGCGACGCCACGGGGAACTGGTACACGCTGGCGTACGAGGATCGGTTGCGGCTGATGGAGGGCCACGGCCGTGTCGGGCGCAACTACAGGGGCCAGGTGGTGCAGCTGATCACGGGATCGACCGGTCTCGACGACTGGGAATGGGGCGTCACGCTGTTCGCCCGGGAGCCGGCGGCCATCAAGGCGTGCGTCCACGAGATGCGCTTCGACGAGGCGTCGGCCGTCTACGCCGAGTTCGGCCCGTTCTACCTCGGCCTGCTCGGCTCGGTCGAAGAGGTCATGAGTACCACCCGGTAGGCCGCGGAGCGTAGCCTTTCACCCTCACTTCACAGCCGGCGCAAGGAGCGGCCATGAGACGAGTGAACCGTGCGGCATGGAGGACCATCGGCGTCCTCGCCATCTCAGCCCTGGTGCTGGCCGCGTGCGGCGGCGACGACGACGAGACCAGCACCAGCTCCCAAGGCGGCGGAACGGCGACCATCGGGTTCGTCGGTGCCCTCACCGGCGAGAACGCCAACCTCGGCATCAACATCCGCGATGGCATCAACGTCGCCATCGCCGAGCAGAACGCCAAGGGCGGTACCCAGATCACCCTCAAAGAGTTCGACACGGCCGGCGACCCGGCGGTGGCGTCGACCATCAAAGACCGCTTTCTCAGCGACAACAGCGTCATCGGCATCGTCGGTCCCGCCTTCTCGGGCGAGACCAAGGCCCTGCTGCCGTCGATCCAGGCCGGGGGCCTGGTGATGATCAGTGCGTCGGCCACGAACAAGGACCTGCCCACGGTCGTGCCCAACGGCACCGTGTTCCACCGGGTGATCGCTGACGACGCCCTGCAGGCCAACGGCATCGTCTCCTACCTCGCCAGCGTCACGCCCAAGCCCACGAAGGTGGCCTACGTCAACGACAACAGCGAGTACGGCAAGGGCCTGACCGATGACGTGGAGAAGGGCGCCACGGCCAAGTCGATTCCCAAGGCCATCTCCGCCACCGTCGATCCCAAGGCGCAGGACTTCTCGGCGACCGTCAACGCCCTGAAGGCCGCCGCCCCGTCCCACATCTTCTACGGGGGCTACTACTCCGACGCCGGCCGGCTGAAGAAGCAGCTCACCGACGCGGGCGTGACCGCCCAGTTCATCAGCGGCGACGGCTCCCTCGACCAGGGGTTCATCACCAACGCCGGCAACGCCGCCGCCGAGGGCGCTCGCCTCTCGTGCCCGTGCAACCTGGCGCTCCAGGGATCGACCGGCAAGCTCAAGGAGTTCTACGACAGCTACAAGGCCAAGATCGGCAAGGAGCCGGCGCTGTACTCGCCGGAGGCCTACGACGCCGCCAACATCCTCATCGACGGTATCAAGGCGGGCAACACCGACCGCGCCAAGCTCCTGACCTACGTCGAGGGCCTGGGCACCTACGAAGGGGTCTCCAAGACGATCGCGTTCGAGCCGAACGGCAACTTGAAGTCGAAGACGTTCTTCGTCTTCCAGGTGAAGGACGCCAAGATCGCGCCACTACAGCAGATCGAAGCCTCGTAGGCAGGTCCACCCTCCCGCGCCAGCGAGGGGACGACATCGAACTCTGCTTCCGCTGCCTGACTGAGCAGTTCTGGCCCCAGACCGTCGACGGGCTCACCCTCGGCGCCATCTACGCCCTCATCGCGCTCGGGTACACCCTCGTCTACGGGGTGCTGCGGCTCATCAACTTCGCCCACTCGGAAGTGTTCATGGTGGGCATCTTCGCCAGCCTGTTCGCCATGCACGGCCTCGGCATCGACGCCGGCGACCCGGCCCAGACGGGTCTCGCGCTCATAGGCGTGCTGCTCGTCGTGATGGCCGCGGCCATGGTGGCCTCGGGGACGACGGCGCTGCTCATGGAGCGCATCGCCTACCGGCCGTTGCGCAAGCGCAACGCCCCCCGCCTGGCCGCGCTCATCACGGCGGTAGGCATATCGCTGTTCCTGCAGGAGCTGTTCGCCCTGCGGTACGGGCGCAACTCCCTCGGCTTCCCGCGCGTTCTCGAGAAGCGCCAGCTGCTGGAGGTCGGGGGCGCCAACATCCGCACCGACAAGGTGCTTGTCATCGTGGCGGCCGTCCTGCTCACGCTCGCCCTCGACCGCTTCATCGCCCGGTCGCGGCTCGGGCGGGGCATCCGGGCGACGGCCCAGGACCCCGAGACCGCCGCCCTGATGGGCGTCGACATCAACCGGGTCGTGGCCCTGACCTTCCTGGTGGGTGGGCTCCTCGCCGGGGCGGCGGGCACGCTGTTCGGCGTCTTCTTCGAGGTGGTCCGGTACAACATCGGGTTCCTGCCCGGCATCAAGGCGTTCACCGCCGCCGTGCTGGGCGGTATCGGGAACATCCGCGGCGCGCTGGTTGGGGGCCTGCTGCTCGGCCTGCTCGAGAACTGGGGTTCAGCCGTGCTGGGTGCCGAATGGAAGGACGTCTTCGCCTTCACGATCCTGGTGCTCGTCCTCATGTTCCGCCCGACCGGCCTGCTCGGCGAGAGCCTGGGGCAGGCGCGGGCATGAAGGGCCCAGCCATCGCCGAGGGTGTTGCGGGGCTGTGGTGGCGCGCCGGGCCGTGGGGACGGCGGGCGGTGATGCTGGGCGCCCTCGCCGTCGCCGTCGTGGTGCCGCTCGGGCTCTCGCCGACCTGGCAGGCGGTGCTGTTCGCGCCGGTCGCGATCTACGTGCTCCTCGCCCTAGGGTTGAACGTGGTCGTGGGCGAGGCGGGCCTGCTCGACCTGGGCTACGTCGCCTTCTACGCCGTCGGCGCCTACACGACCGCCAAGCTCACGACCACCGCCGACTGGACGTCGTGGGAGACGGTCATCCCGGCGATCCTCATCGCCGCCTTGGCC
>JBOGIC010000366.1:0-2640 GCA_050744985.1 Acidimicrobiales bacterium | reverse complement strand
AGGCGGCTGCGATCCCACAGGATCTCCCGGCCGAGATCACGGGCGCGCAGCATCCCATCAGGTGACTCCGAGAGGGGGACCAGGACGGCGTAGTCCGCACCCGACAGTCCGCTGTCCCGGCTTATCTGCTCCTCGAGCACCCGGGGCAGCTCCTGGTTGACGCGGAGCCACGTCCGCCACAGCCGGGCCTCGCGCTCGTCGAGCCATCGCGGTGTCGCCATCGGGAATACGTTACCCGCATTTGGTTGACACGTCAGCATATCTCCGTTAGATTGTGGACACGTCAGCAAACTACTCGGGAGGAGCTGGTCAGGGTGGAGCGAACGGTAAGCGTGCTTCGGACTCATGACGACCGAGTCATTCCCGTCGCCGGCGTCTACGACATCGACAGCGCCCACACGTCCGTCGAGTTCGTCGGCCGCCACATGATGATCACCAAGGTCCGCGGCGGGTTCAGCGACGTGCGAGGGCGAGTCACGATCGGCGAGGACCCGACGGACTCGCACGTCGAGGTGGAGATCGGCACCGCCAGCCTGGGCACCGGCAACGCCGACCGTGACGCCCACCTCCGGAGCGCGGACTTCTTCGATGTCGAGCGCTACCCGACGATCACCTTCAGGTCCACCGGCGTGACGGCCCGCCCCGACAAGACCTGGGAGCTCGACGGCGACCTGACCGTACGGGACACGACGCGACCCGTTCGCCTACAGGTCGACTTCGACGGCGCCGACGTGTCTCCCCTCGGCGACGAGCGCATCGGCGTGAGCGCGGCGACCGACATCAACCGCGACGACCTCGGGCTCACCTGGAACATGGGCCTGGAGACCGGAGGCGTGCTCGTCGGCAAGACCGTGCGCATCGAGCTGTCGGTACAGGCCGTCGCGGCCACGCCGCCGGCGGCCGCGTAGCACGCGGCGGCATCCGACTTCTGAGAGGAGCCGACCACCATGCCCGCCATCACCGTCGAGAACACGCTCGTCCTTCCCCGCCTCCCCCGCCCCGAGCCGGCGACGCGGTCACGACGGGTGACCAAGGTGGTCACCGCTCGCCATCAGGCCGAGGGAGCGGGGTTCGTGATCGCCCGGCCGTTCCCCGGCGACCTGGCCCTCGCCGAGGCCGACCCGTTCCTCCTCCTCGACCACGCCGGGCCGTCGGTCAACGGCCCCGAGGAGGCGAAGGGCGCGCCGTGGCACCCCCACCGTGGCATCGAGACGGTGAGCTACATCATGGACGGGGAGATCGCGCACCACGACTCCAACGGCGGCGGCGGCGTGATCGCCGAGGGCGACACGCAGTGGATGACGGCCGGCGGCGGGATCCTCCACGACGAGCTGCCGACCGAGCACGCCTATCGCACGGGCGGCCCGTTCCACGCCGTCCAGCTGTGGGTGAACCTCCCGCCCGCGCTCAAGATGACGCCGCCCCGCTACCAGGCCATCACCCGCAACGAGCTCCGGCTCCTCACCTCGCGCGACGGCGGCGCGCTGATCCGCCTCATCGCCGGTGACCTCGCCGGGTTCGGCGGGCCGGGCGTGACCCACACGCCGATCACCTACGCGCACGTCACCCTCGCTCCCGGCGCCGAACTGTCGGTGCCATGGGAGCCGGCGTTCACGGCCTTCGCCTACGTCCTCACTGGCCGCGGCACGGCCGGCGAGGAGCGGCGACCCGTCGAGGGCGACCAGTTGGCCGTGTTCGGTCCCGGTGACCGGCTCGTCGTGGCCGCCGCCGGCGGACGCGCCGAACCGCTCGATGTCCTGCTCCTCGGCGGGCTCCCGATCCGGGCGCCGATCGCGCACTACGGGCCGTTCGTCATGAACACCCGCGACGAAATCCTTCAGGCCATCGAGGACTACCAGGCGGGCCGCATCGGCATCATCCCGGCCGACCAGCTCGCCCCTCGGAACTTCGCGTGAGCAAGGATGAAGCCGTGAACCAATCGTGCACGCACCTCGATCAGGCCTCCGATGTGACGCCGAGCGCCGATGGCTGTGAAGACTGCCAGCGCAGCGGCGGACGGTGGGTGCACCTGCGCATGTGCATGTCGTGCGGCCACGTCGGCTGCTGCGACAGCTCCCCCAAACGCCACGCCCGCGCCCACGTCGCCGCCGTGCAGCACCCGATCGTGCAGTCGTACGAGCCCGGCGAGGACTGGTGGTGGTGTTACGTCGACGAACTGGCCTTCATGGTCGACGGCGCGCCCTCGTACTCGCACCCCTGACGAGGGGTCAGTGGGCGAACGCCACGAACTCGTGCACCGAGCGGACGGCGGCTGATCCCTCACCACGGCGGCCGCGACCCAGGTACTCGCCGGAAGCAACAACCCGTCGGGTGCCAATCGAGTCGAGCATCCCCATTTCCGCACCGTCGAGGACCGGGAACGCGGCTTCGTCGTCGACCTCGGACGGACGCTAGACCGCGGGTCGGAGAACGGCCGCCACGGCGAGCGCCACCTTCGCTACCCTTGCCCGCGAGCTCGGGAACGAGGGGGAGGTCGCGGTGCGTCCATCGTTGCGTTGGTTGGTCGCGGCGGCGGCGGGCATGTTGGCAGTGTCGACCGGGGTGGCCGGCGCGGCGAAGGAGATCAACCCGGTGGTCACGTCGGCGGTGCAGGTGAGCACCGACCCCAATCCGACGCGC
>JBOGIC010000365.1:0-4579 GCA_050744985.1 Acidimicrobiales bacterium | reverse complement strand
ACCATCGCCTACATCGAGGACGGGCGTCTCGACCTCATCCCGGTCGTCGCCCACGCTCGGGGGTACCTGCGGACCTACGCCGCCGCCGTCGGGCTCAACCCTGACGACGTGACGCTGGCGATGTGCCGGTTCGACCTGCGGGCCCGGTTCATCAACCGGGAACTGGCCAACCTCGTCACGCCGTAAGCGCGACGGGCGGCATCCCATTGGTGGCCATACCTTTCACGGCGCGCGCCGTGACGAACGAGAGAGGAGGTGGAGTGTGAACGTCATCGAGGTAGAGGGGCTGCGCAAGGAGATCCGGCGACGCCGCGGCGGCAAGGTGTCGGCTGTGGCGGGCCTCGACCTCATCGTGCCCGCCGGCGGGGTCTTCGGGTTCCTCGGGCCCAACGGCTCGGGCAAGACCACGACGATCCGGTGCCTGCTCGGCCTGGCCCGCCCCACGGGTGGGTCGTGCCGGCTTCTCGGCGCGGCGGTGCCGGGCGGGTTGCGTCAGGTCACCGGTCGGGTCGGCGCGCTGGTCGAGACGCCTGGCCTCAACCCGGGCATGACCGCCCGCCAGATCATGCTCGTGCACGCCCGCATCGCCGGCATGAGCCGGCGCCGGGCCGACGACGTGATCGCCCAGGTCGGCCTGGCGGGCCGCGACGCCGAGGCGGTCAAGGGCTTCTCGCTCGGCATGCGCCAGCGGCTCGGCGTCGCCCTCGCCCTGCTCAAGGATCCGGAGGTGCTCATCCTCGACGAGCCCGCCAACGGGCTCGACCCGGCCGGCATCCGGGAGATGCGCCAGCTCGTCCGGCGGCTCGGTGACGAAGGGCGCACCGTGTTCCTCTCCAGCCACCAGCTGGCCGAGGTGCAACAGATCTGCGACCGCGTGGCCATCCTGGCGCGGGGTCGGGCCGTCGCCGAGGGGACCGTCGCCGACGTGCTGGCGACGGAGCAGTCCGGCACGATGCTGGTCCGCGTCCCGGACCACGCCTCCGCGCTGTCGGCGCTGTCCGCCGTGGGCATCGAGGCGGTCGCCGATGGTGACGCGCTGCGGGTGACGGTGCCGCCCGGTGGCCTCCGTGGCCCGTACGGGCTCGAGGGACCGGCGACGATCACCGCCGTGCTGGGCGCCTCCGACATCTGGCTGTCGGAGTTGCGGCCCGACGAGGCGAGCCTCGAGGACGTATTCCTCCGGCTCACCGGTGACGACGCCGTCAACCACCTGGACGGCCTGCGTGGCCCGAACGCCGTGGAGGGCCTGCGTGGCCCGAACGCCGTGGACGGCCCGCGTGGCCCGAACGCCATGGAGGGGGAGCGATGATCCGGCTCGGAGCCGCCGAGGTGCAGCGCGCCACCGGCCGTCGCCTCGTGCGGACGCTGCTCGTGCTGGGCGCGCTCGTCGCCGCGGTTGCGGGCGCGATCGCCTTCCTCCGCTCGTCCACGCTCGACCAGGCGGTGTACGAGCAGCGCGTCGTCGAAGCGAAGGCGCGGCAGAACCAGGTGGAACGCGAGATCCAGCGCTGCGTCGAGGAGCACGGTGGGCGCTCCGAGGAGGCGTTCAAAGCCTGCGAACCGAAACAACCGCCGGCCCGGGCGAAGGACCCGCGTTTCCACCGCGACCGGCTCAAGGGAATCCTCCAGGGCACGACGGGCGTGGCCGTCCTCGTGGCATGGCTCGTGGGTGCGTCGTTGGTGGGTGCGGAGTACACATCCCGCGGCATCGTGACGACCCTCGGGTTCGAGCCGGGCCGCGTGCGCGTCTTCACGGCCAAGGCGGTGGCCGCGGTGGCGACGGGTGCGGCTGTGGCGCTGGTGCTGCTGTTGGTGATGCTTGCGGCGATGCTGCCGGCCGCGATCGTGCACGGCGCGCCGGCGGCGGGCGAGGCGAGCAATGCGACGCTCGCCGGCGTGGTGCTGCGCGGCACGGCGATGGCGGCCATCGCCGCCGCCATCGGGTTCGCCCTCGCCAGCGTGGGCCGCAACACGGCCACGGCCCTGGGCGTCGGGTTCGGGTACATCCTCGTCCTCGAGAACATCCTCGGCAGCTCGATCGAGGGCTGGCGCCGGTGGCTGCTGCTCGGCAACACGATCGTGTTCGTCTCCGGCGAAAACGCGGGCGGTGACGTGCCGGGCCGCAGCGTCACCGGAGCCGGTATCTTCCTCGCGGCCGTCGGGGTGGCTCTGCTCATCGGCGCGCTCGGCATGTTCAGCCGACGCGACGTCGGATGACCTATTCAGACGGCGCCCGGGCGGGCCGAAGATGGCCAGATGGACGCCGTACGAGAAGTCCGAACCGGGACGGCGTTGCTCGTGGTCATCCCGGCCACGCTGTGCGCCGTCGTCGCGACCACCGTGGGCCTGGCCCGGTCGGAGCCAGGTGACGTGGTGCCGGCATTCATCACGCTGGCCGGCGTCGCCGTCGTGATGGCCGTTGACTTCGTCGCCCTCGTCAACCTGCGAGTCGCGGTCAAGCCCCGCCTCCCGGCGGAGAGCCCGAGCCGCTCGCCCAAGGCCCGTAAGGGCCGCGTCGGCGCCGCGAAGGCCCCGTCGCCACGTTCGGGTCACACCCGCCCGGTCGAGAGCCGTCCGGCGGCCGTCTCGACGACCCGCCGCGCCAGCGTGCCGGTACCGGTCAAGCCCGACGCCCTGGCGCTGGGTGCCCAGGACGACTACGTCGACTCGCTGTTGTCCGACCTCGCCCGCTGACGCCCGCTGACGCCGCTAACGGCTCGGCGGCGGGAGGAACCGCCGCGCCCCCCAGAACTCCCGGGCCAGGGCCGGCGTGTCGACGGGAACCGTCTCGACCGTCCGCCCGGTCGCGGGTGACTGGATCATCTGCCCGTCGCCCACGTACATGGACACGTGGTGGATGGCCCCCTTGCCGTTGTCCCCGGCGAAGAAGAGGAGGTCGCCGGGCTCCAGGTGGGCCCGGTCGACGGGCGTGCCGGCGGCGGCCTGCTCGTCGGCATCACGCGGGATGACGATCCCGTGGGCAGCGAAGACGGTGGAGGTCAGCCCGGAGCAGTCGAAGCCCGCCGACGAATTGCCGGCCCACAGGTACGGCAGGCCCGAGAAGGCCTGCGCGCCCTTGACCAGGTCGGGCCCGGTGGGCGTCTTGCGGGTGCGCCCGATCATCTCCACGTCGGAGGCGGCGACGAGGCCCTTGCCGCCGTGGGGCCGCGCCACCGTGATCCACTGCCCGCCGACGGCGATCACCGGCAGCGTCGTGTTGTAGCTCAGCTCCATGATCGCCTTGTCGGCGTTGTCCGCCTCACGAAGCGCCGTGGTGGGCTTGGTGACCACGACGCGGGGCCGGGTCGTCGGTCCGTCGTCGCCGGCGAGTTGGACCGACGGCAGCCAGCCCGGGTAGCCCCGTGGGTCGAGGGTCGACGGCTGGCTCGGCACGACGATCCGCGACCACTCGCCGCGCTGTTCGATGACCGTGACCTTCTCGCCGTAGAGCACCTGGGTGACGAGCTTGTCGACGAGCCAGCGCTTGCTCGAGTCGTTCATCGACGACAGCCAGCGTTTGACGTCGACGGGGTTCGTGAGCGACGGCTGATCGAGCGGCCGGGCCTGCCCGGGTTCCGCCCACAGCGTCGCCACGGCGACATCGATCATCGCCGCTTCAGGCGGGTTCACGGCGGACGCCTGGGCCCCTTCCGGGGCCAACGTCGTCGGGGGCTGACTGTCCACGGATGGTCCGCTCTGACGCTGCAACAGCACGGCCCCCCCGACGACGATGCTCAGGACGGCGACGGCGGATATGAGCCCCAGCAGCCCGCGGGGCTTCATGCGCCCGTGACCGAGAAGTGCTGGTAGTCGGGAGTCGACCCCCACCGCCCTCCCCATGACCAGCCGGCCGCGGCGAAGGCGGTCGTGGCCACGCCGCCGTCGATCACCATGCCCGGACGGTACTGCGAGCGATCGAGGAACGAGGCACCATCCGGCGGCTGCACCTCACCACCCTGGAGATACGGGTTCTCGACGGGGTTGAGATCGATCGCCTCGCCGAACGCGTGCGCCGACCAGCGCGGGGGCCCCGAGGCGACGGCGTTGCGGCAGTTGAAGCCGGACGTGTTGTCCGCCGCCATCGAGGCGCGGTCGTCGCCGCCGAAGGCGTCGACCGGCTCCATCCGCCGGATCGGGAACTTCTCGTCGTAGAGCGTGCGGAACACGGCCTCGACCGCCTCGACGTGGGCCGCGCCGATCACGATGGTTCCCGTCGCCGGTCGGCCGTCGAAGCCCCAGATGCTCACGCGCAGCATGCGGAGCCGTTCCGGGGGCAGCGGGCAGCCGGGACGCCACGACGACGGCAGGTCCGCGGCTGTGACCGTCGACACCGTGGCCGTGAACCGCGCCGGAGCGAGTGTGGTCGTGGCGGTCGTCGGCGACGGTGCGCTCGCCGTGGAGGGCGCGGGGCGGGCGGTGAACGTCGCCTCGTCAGGCGCCGCGCACGCCGCGGTCAGCATCGCTGTCACCACCATCACCGTCCCGACGCCGACCGAGCGCATACTTCCCTACAGTAATTTTGTGCCAGCCCGGATCGGACGCATGGTGACGGCGGTCCTGCTGGCTGCCGGAGCGGCGG
>JBOGIC010000364.1:0-8019 GCA_050744985.1 Acidimicrobiales bacterium | reverse complement strand
TCGCCTTCGGTCGGGATGACGGTGACCGAACCGGTGAGGGTGCGCTTGCCGGCGTTGGCGATGGCGACGGTGCCGTTGGCCGCCCCGTCGCTCGCGGCGGTGGCGCCGGCGCAGAACCAGGCCGAGGAGTGAGCGCTGGCCCGGGCGCCGATGGGGGTCTGGATGTCGGCGGCGACCTCCTCGTCGGGCGGTCCGACCTGGCTGTCGATCACCCACGCCGTGGCGAGGATGACGAGGATGACGCCGATCGCCGGGGCGCGGCGGGTGCGGGTCACCGGCTCACGATCTCGGGCTCGCGGGCTGGGCGCTGGCGGGCCATGGTCTCCACCTGCCGGGCCCGGCGGCGGAGCCCGATGAGCATGCGGATGGCGAGCAGCCACAGGACCACCCCGAGCAGGATCGCCCCGTAGCGCAGCAGCGGCGTGTGGTAGCGGAGCACGGCGTTGCCCTCACCCCCCGGCCGGTAGGCGTTCGCCACCCCGTACGCCGTCTGCCGGGACGCCTCGGCGCCCGACACGTCGAGGGTCCAGCGGCCCGAAGGCGACTCCGAGACGAGCACGGCCCCGCCGCCGGGGATCGGGCCGCTGTAGCGGACGGGCCCGCCGCCGGGCAGGACCGGGGTCGACCCGCTCAGGTCGGCGCCCGGACCGAGGGTCTCGGGGATGGGCCCGGTGAGGCGGCCGGGCAGCACGCCCCGCAACGGTCCCCACGACGTGTTCTCGTAGACCGCCACGCCCGGGTCCGACGGCAGCAGCCGCAGGTCGACCTGGCTGACGAGGGCGCGGGTCAGAGCAACGGGCACGGGATAGGTGGCGGCGTCTGACCGCCCGACCTCCAGCGCGACCGGCACCACGATGTAGCGGACGGCCATGGGCGCCAGCAGCCGTCCGAGCCGGGCCGTCTCACCACGCTCGGCCAACCGGAGCGAGGATGCGATGGTGCGGGTGGCGGCCGATGTCGAACCGGGCAGGAGGTCGATGGCCGACGGCACCCCGTCGCGGGACGTGGCGTAGCCCACCCCTTCGGCGTACTGCCACGAGTCGAGCGGCAGCGCGACCGGGTCGCCGAGCCAGAGCACACGGAACGACCCGTTGGCCGCCTCCGGGCCCATCCACTCGAGCGAGCGGGCCACCTCCTGGTCGGTGAGGTCCCACCGGCCGTCGCGCACGCCGCTCAGCACGGGCAGGACTCCGGCGCAGAGCGCGGCGCCGGCGGCGAGGGAGACGAGCTGGCGCCAGCCAAAGCGGTAGCCGGGCAGGTCGAGGTCGAAGGCGGCGGCGCCGAGGGCAACCGACAGGGCCAGCCCCAGGGCGGCCGGGGCGAGCAGGGCGTCGGGGGACTCGAGCCGGAGGGGGATCCACCCCCGCCCGCCGGCCCATGCCACCAGCACGCAGGTGAGCGACATCATCCAGAACCGCACGGCCCAGCCCAGGCGCCAGCTGCGGCCGAACGTGAGGGGGAGCGCGGCGGCGACGAGGAACGCCCAGCCCAGGGGCGCCGCGCCCATCGGCCCGACCTCGAACCGCAAGAGCGCGCCCAGGCCGGGCGCCTGCGCCGGGCTGGGGGCGACGCCGGTCACGGTGGCCCACCCGTTGGCGGCCAGGAAGTCGATCGACCACGGCAGCAGCAGCACCATGGCGACGACGATGGCGGCGAGCACGCCCGCCAAGGCCCGCAGCGTGCCCGTGCGCCCCCCGACGATCACCGACCCGAGGAACAGCCCGACGACGGCGACCACCAGGACGATCCCGACCGACGGGGCGAGCAGGCCCACCAGCGCCAGCAGGACACCGAGCTTGAGGATCTCGAGGCGCGCCCGCGAGACCGGCACGGGCGACGAGTCGCCGGGCCCGGATCCGAACGGGACGAGCTGGGACGTGCGGGCCACGATGGTGAGGAGCCACGGCATGGCGGCCCAGACCAGCAGCCCGCTCAAGCGACCCCGGGCCACGGCGTTGTAGGAGACCGGGACGGCGAGGTAGGCGATCATCGCCACCAAGCGCGCCAGCGTCGAGCCGAAGGTCCGGGTGAGCCGCCAGACGCCCCAGGCGGCGACCGGCCACGCCCCCACGACGAGCAGCTTCTGGAGCAGGGCCACCTTCCCGAGCAGCAGGAGGCCACCCGTGCCGAGGAAGGCGAACGCCGGTGGGTTGGGCGCCGCCGACCCCATCCCGGTGATCCGCCAGCCGTGGAGGAAGTTGCTCAAGAAGGCGGAGACCGACGGGAACGGCGCCAGCTCGCCCACGGCGGGGATCCGCCCGAAGATCAGGTGCCGGCCGCCGATGAACACGGCGAGGCCGACGAGGACCAACAGCACGGCGGCGGCCTGGCCGGGACCGCGGCTCACCGTGCCCGCCAGCCGGTGGCCGGCCTCGACGAGCGCCTCGGCGCGGTCCTCGGCGTGGAGGCGCCGCCGCAGGAAGTTGGTGAGGCGCACGCTGCCCCGGACCTGGAGGCGGCGCACATCGGAGTCGGGGACGGCCCGGGCCCGCTGGGCGACGCGCCGCCGCGTGCGCAGGTCGCCCGAGTGGCGGAAGTTCCACCACCACGACGACGGCAGGTGCTTCGCCTCCTGCCACCGGCGCCCGGCCATGGCCATGAACCACTCGACGACCGTCACCAGGGCGGCTTGCGGCGCCACGCGGAGGAGGTGCAGGAACGAGTAGTTCTTGAGCATGGCCCGCAGGTGGTTGCGCCGGTCGAGGTTGAGGTGGGTCTCGTCGGGCGGCGTGCCCTCGTCGCCCCCGAGGCGGTGCCGCACCCGGGCCGCCGGCACCACCACCACCCGGCCGCCGGCCACCTGGGCACGCCAGCAGAAGTCGACGTCGATCCCGTTGCTGCCCATCATCGAGTCGAACCCGCCGAGGGCGGCGAACAGGTCGCTGCGCACGAGCATGAACGTGTTGGTCACCGAGAACACGTCCTTCACGCCGTCGTGCTGCTCCTGGTCGAGCTCACCCCGCTCGACGATCGGCGCGGTGTTCCCGGTCTTGTCGACGATCAGCCCGACGTCGAGGAGCCGCTCGGGCCGCTCCCACTCGACGATCTTCGGGGCGACGACGGCGGCATTGGAGCGGAACGCCTCCTCGACCAGGCGCCGGATGGCGTCGGCGTCCGGGGCCACGTCGTCGTGGCAGAACGCGAGGAACGACGCCCCCTGGACGGTCTCGAGGGCGTCGTTGGCGAGCGCGGCGAACGAGCCCCCGCCCTCGACCCGTCGGACGTAGGCCTCGGGGAGCACCGAGGCCACCCGGCGCGCCGAGTCGGCGGTCCGGCACCCGTCGATGACCAGCACCGAGAGGTTGGGGTAGTCCTGCGCACCGAAGCCGCGCAGGGCCTCCTCGAACCACGGGCCCGGCTCGCTCGCCACGATCACCGCCACGACGGGCGGCGCGGAAGGCGGGCGATCCATCTGACCGAAGACGTTAGTTCGCAGCCCTGGTCGCCCAGCGGCACCCAATACACTTGGGGTGTGGACCGCCACGACCTCGAGGTGCGCGCCCGCGACGCCGCCTACACGACCATCGGGTTCTGCGTGCTGGGCGTCCAGCACCTGCAGGTGAAGCGCCGCGAGCTGACCAGCGACCTCGCCGGCCGCAGTCGCGCCACCGGCGGGGGGGTCGCCAAGGCGGGCCTGGGTCAGATAGCCGGCACGGCGGAGAGGGTCGTCGAGCCCCTGCTCGACAGCGTCGAGAAGCTGCTTCCGGGCAGCGCGCGCCTGGCCGTCCAGCAGAGCCGCACCGCCGCCAAGGTGCTGCGGAAGGTGATCCTCTAGCTCGAGCGGTCAGGGGGACCGGGGGCGGCGCGCCGCGACCTCACGGAACACCTCGAGGTGGGCGGCCGCCGACGCGTCCCAGGTGTAGCGGGCCGCCAGGTCCAGACCGAGGCGCCGGCGCTCGTCGACCATCGCCCCGCCGCGCACCGTCTCCACGAGGGCAGCGGCCAGCTCCTCGGTGTTGCCCGGTCGCACCAGGAGGGCGGCGCCGTCCACCACCTCGGCCATGGCCGACCCGCTGGTCGTCACCAGGGGCGCCCCGCAGGCGAACGCCTCGAGCACGGGCAGCCCGAACCCCTCCTCCTGCGACGGGTAGGCGATGCTGGCGGCTCCGCGTATCAGCGCGACCTTGTCGTCTTCGGAGATGTAGCCGACGCGCTGCACCCGGCCGCGGTGGCGGATCGAGGCGATCGCGCTCTCGATCGCCTCCATGCCCCAGCCCGGGGCGCCGGCCAGCACGAGGGTCAGGTCGGGGACGTCGTCGGCGACCGAGTCGAAGGCGCGCACCAGATTGGGCACGTCCTTGCGGGGTTCCAGCGTGCCCACGAACGACACGTACGGCTGGCGGAGCCCCATCCGGTGCCGCGCCGCGTCGTCGGCCGTCGCCGCCTCCGTGTCCGCCGGGTCGAGGGGGTGGAAGCGCCCGTTGTCGACCCCGTGGGGGATCAGGTGGAGGTCGACCGTCGGCGAGAGGATGGCCTTTATGCGGCCCGCGGCGGCGGCACTGGCGGTGACGAGGGCATCGGCCCGCGTGCCGGCCAGCCGGATGGCGCGCCGGAAGTAGAGGACCTTGGCCCGCTCGTGCCACTCCGGATGGTCGAAGAAGGTCATGTCGTGGATCGTCACGACCTTGGCCACCTCGGCCCGCACCGGCATCGTGTAGTGCGGGGCGTGGTGGACGTCGATGTCGAGCTTGCCGAGGAACCGCGGGAGCTCGACCTGTTCCCACGCCAGCCGCACGGGGCGGGCGGGCGGCACCTGGTCGATCACGGTCTCGGCGCCCGTCGTCTCCCACCGGGCGGCGTCGCCGCGACGGCAGAACAGCGTCAGGTCGACGTCCGGGGCCCGGCCGAGGCGCGACGCCAGCTCGAGCACGTAGCGCCCCGCCCCCGTCGGATGGTCGGGGACGGCGCTGGCGTCAAGGCTGAGACGGAGCGGGATTGTCACGGTTGTACGTGTCGACCGGACGGGCGTCGGAGTGAACTCCAGATCTCCGCGTGGCGGGCGGCGGCGTTCGCCCACGTCAGCTCGGCCGCACGCGCGTGGCCCGCCGCGACCAGGTCGGACCGCAACGCCTCGTCGGTCGCGAGGCGGGCGAGCCCGGTGGCGATGGCGTCGGCGTCCAAGGGATCCACAACGTAGGCCGCGGCGCCGATGCTCGGCTGGCGGCTCGCTAGCACCGGCGCGCCGCAGGCCATCGCCTCGACCGCCGGCAGCCCGAAGCCCTCGAAGAGCGGGACAGAGGCGACGACCCGGGCGCGGCTGTAGAGCCCGGTGAGGACGCCGAGGTCGAGGTTCCCGGCCAGGAGGACGCCCTCGCCGGGGGCCAGCGACGGGCCCCACCCGGCCGGCCCGGCGACGACGAGCGGCCAGGGCTCCGGCAGCCGGGGCCGGGCGGCGGCGTAGGCGGCGACCAGGCGGGCGAGGTTCTTGCGGGGCTCGAGGGTCGAGGCCGTGAGCAGGTAGCCGTCGCGCACGCCGAGCCGGGCGAGCAGGCGCGTGGCGCCGGCGTGGTCGGGGACGGGCAGGTGGTCGACCCCCTCCTCGACCACCTCGACGCGCTCGGCCGGGGCGCCCGCCGCGAGCAGGTCGTCGGCGGTCTGCTGTGACGGCGTCACCAGCGCGGCCGCCCGGCCGACGGCCCGGCCCAGGGCCGCCTCGTGCCAGCGCCGGCCGCGAGCCGGGAACGTCTCGGGGAACCGCCGCCAGGCCAGGTCGTGCACGGTGACCGCCAGGGGCGTGTCGCCGGCGGGCGGCGCGGCGAGGGAGGGGGCGTGGACGGCCTCGAAGCCCTTCGGCGGGGGGAACCACCCGCGGTCCCAACCCCACACGAGCGCCTTGCCGGGCAGCGGCGACGTGACCGCCGGCCCGGCCAGGCCTGCGGGCGGGTCGCCGCGGCTGGCCCACAAGGTGACGTCCGGGCCGTCCGGGCCGAGCGCCGCGAGGCCCTGGAGCAGGCCGCGGGCGTAGGTGCCGATGCCGCCGGGCACACGCCCGCGGAGGTGCTCGGCGACGAAGAGCAGCTGCGTTCGGGACATCAGCCCGCTCGGGCGCGCCGGTACAGGTCGACGAGCCCCTCGGCCGACCGTTCCCACGAGTACCGGCTGACCTGCTGACGCCCGGCCGCCACCATGCGGTCGCGGAGGCCGTTGCCGCCGAGGACGGCGTCGATGGCGTCGGCGAGGGCGGCGTCGTCGCCCACCGGCACGAGCAGGGCGGCGTCGCCCAGCACCTCCGGCAGCGAACCGGCCTGCGTGGCCACCACCGGTACGCCCGCCGCCATGGCCTCGAGGGGCGGGAGGCCGAAACCCTCGTACTTGGACGGGAAGGCGAGCAGGCTGGCCCCCCGCAGCAGCGCCGCCCGGCGGCCGTCGTCCACATAGCCGAGCCGGTCGATGCGGTCACCGTGGCGGCTCTCGGCCACGGCCCGGTCGAGCCGGTCCGACCCCCACGCCTCCATGCCGGCGATCACGAGGCGAAGGTCGCGGTGGTGCGCCGCCACCCGGTCGAACGCCCGCACCAGCGACAGGTGGTCCTTGCGCGGCTCCACCGTCGAAAGCGACAGCACGTACCGGTCGGCGCCGGCCAGCCGCCGGCCCTCGGCCGGCTCGGCCTCCGCCACCTCGGGCACGGCTTCGGGCACGACGACGACGCGCCCGGGATCGGCGCCCAGGAGGTCGACCACCTCGCCGGCCACGAACGCCGAGACCGTGTGCACCCACGCGCCCCGGGCGATCGAGCGCCGCAGCAGCCGGGGGTAGAACAGGGGGTCGCCGAAGCACAGCTCCGGGAACCGCAGCGCCGTGAGGTCGTGGACCGTCATGACGGTGGCCGCCCGCCGGGCGGGGGGCACGACGAAGTTGGTGCCGTGCACCACGTCGACCCGGCCCGTCCACCACTCCGCCGCCGGACCGTCGCAGCGCAGCCAGCACGAGCGCAACGGCTGGGGGGGCATCGCCCGGAGGATGGGCCGCACGCCCGGCGGCAGGGCGGCCGCCAGGGAACGGTACGCGCGCCAACTGAGGGCGTACCCGGCGACCTCGACGCCGGGCCGGCGCGCCAGCGCACCCATCACGCCGGCGGTGAAGAAGCCCACACCGGTGCGGCGCCCGAGCAGCGGCGTGGCGTCGAGCGCGACCCTCACTTCTTCGTGCGACGGCGAGGTCCGAACGCCTTCCAGCCCCCCTTCTCGCCCACCATCCGATCCGCCTCGTCCGCGACCGGCTCCAGCTCCGCAGCCTCGGCGGGGGCGGCCGCCCCCGGGGGCGGGGCCGGCCCCTCGTCCTGCAGGCGCTCGACGATCGTGTCGCGGTGCTCGGCCAGCACCTTGGTGAGCCGGTCGAGGTCACGCAGCAGCAGCCGGCCCAGGTCGCTCACGGCCCGGCGCATCTCCTCGCCCGCCGTCTGCAGCCCCTTGGCGATGGCCTCGTCCATCGACGACTCGATGGCCGACAGCCGCCGCTCGATCGCCGCCAACCGCCGCTCGACGGTCTCGTCGATACCCGCGCCCGGCGGGGCTGTACGGCCGCCGTCGTCCGCCGGGACCCGGGTCTCCATCGCCCGCCGAGCCTATCGGTCGGGTGCCGGACAAGGCGGTACCGCGGTCCTACACGAACAGCGGCGAGAGGAGGACGACGAAGATGACGCCGAGGAGCGCCGCCCCGACCACGGCGATTCGCTTGCGGGCGCGACGCAGCGCGTCTTCACCACCCCTCCGGTACGCCCGACGCTCCAAGCCGTACAAGCCGGTGTACAAGGCCGCGACGGTGAGGAAACCGATGAGGAATCCCTTCGCGCCCTTGTCCGGCACGGCGAGCGTGCCAAAGACGATTGCTATCGACAGGATCCGCACGGATGGGCGATCCGTGAACCTTGTGCCGCCGGGAGCGAGGATCACGGAACTCCTCCGGGTCATCTCCGCCTTGGCTTCGTAGGAGCAAATTGTGGCCCGCGCGTGTGGCACCGGCCATTTGTCCCAGGAGTATCCCTGACACCTGGCGTTTCCATGCCGGCGAGCCCCACGC
>JBOGIC010000363.1:0-4695 GCA_050744985.1 Acidimicrobiales bacterium | reverse complement strand
GGCAGCCAACACCTGGCAGTTGTGGTTCCCCAGCCCCTACCGGCTTGGCCCTGGTGTCAATCATCCGATGCGCAACTGGCTGGAGCCGCTCGGGCTATGGCGGTCCCGGGCGCACGCCAGGTACGTGCCACCCTCGGTCCTCGGGTGCGACGATCGGCAAGTGGCGCTCTTCCTGCACCACCTTTGGGCGACGGACGGGTCGATCACGATCGGGCGCAACCGCCGAGGACGGTTCGTCTCGACGTACTACGCCACCACGAGCAAGCGACTCGCTCTCGATGTTCAGACGCTCCTCCTTCGGTTCGGTATTCGCACGACCATTGGCAAGGCGAAAAAGCTGCGAAGAGGGGCACCGAAGGAGGGGGAGGAGCTCTACCAAGCCGAGTACTCGGTCCGCATCCAGGGAGCGGCGAATCAGGCGCACTTCCTCCGGGTCATCGCGTGCCACGGCGAGCGCGGGGAGTGCATACCGGCTGCCCTCGCGATCCTGGACGGGATCGGAGAGAACCCCGACCTGGATCTCGTTCCGGCGCCGGTGCGTGAGCGCATCACCGAGGCCGCGTCCGCGTCCGGGGTGTCCCACCGCGAGATAGCGACCGGTCTCGGAGAGAGGTACTGCGGGAGCTACCTCCTCGGGTCTGAGGCGCGTCCGCGTCGGTTCTCCCGGGATCGCCTGGAGCGGATCGCCAACATCGTGGGCTCATCTGACCTGAGGGATCTCGCCACCTCGGACGTGTACTGGGACGAAGTGCTCGAAGTCGTCGCTACAGGGGAGCAACCGACATTCGACGCCACCATCGAGGGAACGCACAACTTCATCGCGGATGGGATCATCGCCCACAACTCACTCGAGCAGGATGCCGACGTGGTGATCTTCTTGTATCGAGATGAGGTCTACAACCGCGACTCGCCCGACCGGGGCACGGCCGAGGTCATCGTGGCCAAGCACCGCAACGGCCCCACCGGCATGACCCAGCTCGCCTTCCTCGACCACTACACCCGCTTCGCCAACATGGCCCGCGGCGTGTAGCCCGGGTAGCCGGGGGGGCGGATGGCGGTCCCACGGCGACACGGTTAACCTGCCGTGGCTCCGCGCTGAGCTGAACCGCTCATGACCTTCGCCCGGGGCAGTCCGGCGACTGTCGCCTGCAGGGGCGGCGAGGATCCCGCGGCGGGTCACGCTCCCGAGTTCGTCACCGAGCTTCTGGTGGCCACAACGTCCAGGATTGCGGCACGATCGAAGGGGTGACCAAAAAGCGCATCCTGGCCGAGTGGGAAAGGCGATACGGGCAGCTCTCGCCCGCCGAGCGCGATCGGTTTCTCACGAAGGGTGGCCACGTAACGCGCCTCACCCAGCTACCCGACGATGTCGTTCGCGAAGCCGTCTTCAACCGCCGGAAGTTGGACGAGATCGAGGCGTTCGCCAAAGGAGCGTCACAACGAGGCACAGGCAACACCAGAAAGCAGTTTCACATTCAGGAACCGCACCCCAGCGAGTACGCACGCCTGACGATTCGCAGGCCTGGTGCAACGGAGCACGTGATCGATCGGCGCCGGCCTGCCGTCCCTGCCGGCGCAGCTCGCCGACGCCACCAGCTATGCCGAACGCCTCTACGACTTCCGCCCGATCGGCCTCCTGGATGACGCCGCTGCTCGCCAGGCGCTGACCGTGCCCGCCACCGAGCGGGGCGTCGCGTGGGCCGAGGACGGAGCCGAGGCGGCCGTGCGGACCGCTGGGGGGTATCCCTACTTCATCCAGGCGATCGGGAAGCACGTCTGGGACAACGCTCGGCGCAGCCCCATCGCGGTCGACGACGTCGAGGTCGGGCTTGCCGAGGCTCGTCGCGAGGTCGACGACGGTCTGTACCGGTCTCGCTGGGAGCGCGCCACACCGGCGCAGCGCGACCTCCTGCGGGCGCTGGCGGCACGTGGTGGGGATGGTCCCGCCGCGGTCGCCGACATCGCCAAGTCCATGGGGAAGAGCCGGACCTCCGACATTTCGGTTGCGCGCAACGAGCTCATCAAGAAGGGCCTCACCTACGTGCCCGAGCGTGGCCTGCTCGCCTTCACTGTCCCCGGCATGCATGAGTTCATCGACCGTCAACCATGACCTCCGTGACGTGACGACGGGTGTGGCGTCGACCCGGTCGTCCGACCGATCTCGTCGAGACCGCCTCGTGCGCCCGTGCCGGACGCGGGCGACCACAAGCCGGGCTACGAAGGGCCAAGCCCGAGCCCCAGGCGGCGGACCTCGTCGGGCAGGTACCGGTCGTCCACGTAGGTCAGCCCGGCGGACTCCACGAGGGCGCGGGCCTGGCGCGACTCCGTCGCCGGGAGCCAGCAGCCCTTCGGGTCTCGCCGGCCGTCCGGCGTGAAGCCCGACTGTGCCCATACCACGACGGCGCCCAGCCGTTGCGCCGTCTCGACGATCCCCGGCAGCTCGTCGAGCGGGCGGTGCGTGTAGACCAGGTCGACACCCACAGGCGCCTGCCCGGTCCGCTCGACGACCACCGCCTCGCCGCCCCACCGGTAGACCGAGTAGTCGTCGGGCGCCGGCCCGCCGTGGACGTGGACCTCGTACCCGGCCCGCGCCAGCGTGTCGGGCACGTCGCGCGAGGGCCAGTCCACCACCAGCACGCGATGAGCGGCGCGCAGCACGTCGTCCACCGGCGCCGCCGCCAACCAGGCGGCAAACGCCTCGACTTGGCCCGGACCGGACGGGCCGTCGGTCGGGCCGACCTCCAGGCAGAACGGATGCGCCGCCGGGTCGGCGTACACCAGGGCGTCGGGGCGCTCGGCGAGGTGCAGACGGATCCCCCCCAACTCCTCCACTCGCGCGACGGCGCCCGCATCGTCGATCGTGAGGTCGAGGTGGAGCTGCTCCGGGTAGGCCGGGTCGGGCCAGCGGGCCGCCCGGAACTGGGCATGCTGGAAGGCGAGCATGGTCTCGCCACCGGCGGCGCCCGCGATCACGACCCGCTCGGGCGAGTCGAACACACGGGGCTGCATGTCCAGGAGCGCTTCGTAGAAGGGCGCCAGCGCTCGCGGGCTGAAGCAGTCGAAGACGACCCGCGCCATGCGTCCGGGCCGCGGTGGCCGCGCCGGGTTCTCGTACAGGCAGAACGGATGCCCGACGGGATCGGCCAGGATCCGGTACGAGCCGTCGTGCCGCAGCCGGGTCGCGCCGTGCTGCTGCGCCACCTCCTCGGCGGCGTCGAGGTCGCCCACCTCGATGTCGAGGTGGGCCTGCTGCGGGTAGTCGGGGTCCGGCCAGCGCGGCGGCTGGTCCTCGGTCCACGTCTCGAACCCGATCTCGGGCCGGTGGCCGTCCGCGTGGACGAGCTTGGTGTAGCCGATGTGGATCCGCGGCATGCCGAGCAGCGCCCCGTACAGCGAGGCCAGGGCGTCGACCGACTCCTTCACCGGGGGACAGGAGATCTGAACATTCGAGATCACGCCGTTCATGGAAGGGAACGGTAGCCAGGAGAACGCGCGAGCATCGCGGCGTGCCCGTGGCGAACCGGCCGAGCCTGCTCGTCACCGTCGCGGTCACGGTCGTGCTGTCGGTCGGCCTGTGGTTCGCCCTCGTGCCGCACAACGATCCCGACCGGGCGGACGCCCGCGTCTCGGGCTTCTGGTGGATCATGATCGCCGTCGCCGTCGTCCTGGGGGTCGCCTTCGGCCGCCGCCGGGCCGCCGCCGTGGGGCTCGCGCTCACGCTGCCTCAGGCCGTCCTCGCGTTCTGGACGGCGCCCCGCAGTGACAACGACGGGCTGTGGGCGCTGTGGATCCCCGTGCTGGTGATATTCGGCCTCTTCCTGATCGTGCCCGCCTGGCTCGGCGGCTGGCTACGCGAGCGGCTGGCGCGGGGATCGAACTGATGCGCATCTGCCTGATGGTCGAAGGCCAGGAGGACGTGACGTGGCACCAGTGGGTCGCGCTGGCCCAGGCGTGCGAGCGCACCGGTCTCGAAGGCCTGTTCCGCTCGGACCACTACTCGTCGGTCAAGGGCGCGCCCGAGCGGGGCTCACTCGACGCGTGGACGACGCTGGCCGCCCTGGCCGGTGTCACCGAGCGCATCCGGTTGGGGACGCTGGTGTCACCGGCCACGTTCCGGCATCCGTCCGTGCTCGCCAAGATGGTCGTCACCGCGGATGAGATCTCGGGCGGCCGCGTCGAGCTGGGCATGGGCGCGGGGTGGCACGAGGACGAGCACCGGATCTTCGGGTTCCCGTTCCCGCCGCCGGCGACGCGCCTCGAGATGTTCGAGGAGCAGATCGAGATCGTGCACCGGTCGTGGTCGCCGGGCCCGTTCGACTTCCACGGCCGGCACTACGACATCGAGGCCCTCGACGCCCGGCCCAAGCCCGTGCAGCAGCCGCACCCGAACCTCATCGTCGGGGGCAACGCCGGGCCGAGGAGCGCGGCCGCGGCGGCGAGGTGGGCCGACGAGTACAACACGGTCTTCGCCGGGCCCGCCGAGTGCGCCCGCCGCCGCGCCGCCGTCGCCCAGGCGTGGGAGGACGCCGGGCGGGATCCCGGCACGCTCGTCTTCTCGCTGATGACCGGTTGTGTCGTCGCGACGGACCGCGACGGCCTCCGGCGCCGGGTCCGCGCCCTCATGGACAGCACGGGCGAGGCCGGCGCCGAGGACGACTGGCTCGACCACCACCGCGACGACCGCGTCGCCGGCAC
>JBOGIC010000362.1:0-6119 GCA_050744985.1 Acidimicrobiales bacterium | reverse complement strand
CGATCCCTCACCGGGACGCGCGTGCCGCGCGCCCCGAAGCCCGATCCCTCACCGGGACGCGCGTGCCGCGCGCCCCGAAGCCCGATCCCTCACCGGGACGCGCGTGCCGCGCGCCCCGAAGCCCGATCCCCTTACGGAGCAAGCTACCTGTCATCCGGCACCGGCCCCATGCGGACGGAAATCGAGGTGCCGGCGGGGTGGGGGGCGTGGTGCCCTCAGCGGACCCGTCCGGTTCGAAGCGAACTGACGCAGCGCCACCCGGGACGGATGGGTGGTCAGACGTCGCGCGGCTGGGCGGCGGTGGCCGCAAGGTAGCGGCGGGTGGTGTCGAGGCTGATGTGTCGCCCAGCAGCTCCTGGACCTCGACGACATCGGCACGGGTCTCGAGGGCCTTGGGTGGCGAAGGTATGACGCGAGGGCGTGCACCAAAGCGCCGGAGGGCACCTCGGCGCCCATGCCGGCGCGGCGGTACGGCCGGGACGACCAGGTACTGCACCGCCGAGCGGGTCATGGTTCGTGGCCGACGAACAACGGTGCACCACGGGCGACCGGGTGGCGAAGGGGGAAAGCGGGCTCGCGAGTCCCCGGTAGAGCACCACGATGACGTCGAGGGCGTCTTCGATCGGGATCGCGCCCCGCCCTTGCCCACCACTCGGACGCGCCTGGCCCGCGACGGCCTATCGACAGACTGGCGACGGCCTATCGACAGACTGGACGGTGACGGCCCAGGGCCTCGCCAGGCGGATGCCTGTGACCAGCAGCAGCAGCGTAGGGACCTGAGCCACGTCGCGCTCTCATGCGATTGGGTGGTGCTAGCACCACCATTCGAAGAGTTGGGGTACCACGCTTCCATTCGCGGCGGCGACCGACAAAACTCTGGCACGGCCGAACGGCGGCCCGTGGGCGAGCGGGGGATTTTTGTGGGCATTTACGGCGAGCACTCGACCCCGTACGGGGCATGGTCTGGCATCGAGGCGCGTGTGACTCGGTCCCGGCGACGGTGGCCACAGGTGGCCGTAACTTTGGTCGTCGGCGTCGCCTCGTTTGCGCAGCTCGCTGCGCCGGCCGGCGCAGCGACCGTCAGCTTCTCGGGCCCAACGAGCTTCGCCGCCGGCAACGCGCCGTGGGTCATGGCCGCCGGCGACTTTAACGGCGACGGCGTGATGGACGTCGTGGTCGGCAACTACCTCTCCGACAACGTCTCGGTGCTGCTCGGCAACGGCTCGGGCGGGTTCGCGGCGGCGACCCACCTCCCCGTCGGGGACGCTCCGCAGTCGATCGCCGTGGGCGACATGAACGGCGACGGCAACCCGGATCTGGTGGTCGCCGACACCTTCTCCAACAACCTGTTCGTGCTGCTCGGTGACGGAGCGGGCGGCTTTGGCGCGCCGACGGTCACTGCCGCCGGCGGTGGCCACGGGATCGCCGTTGGGGACGTGAACGGCGACGGCATCCTGGACGCAGTGGTCGGCAGCCAGGAGAACGACGCGGACTTCTCCGACAAGGTGTGGGTGCTGATTGGCAACGGGTCGGGCGGATTCGGTTCCCAGACAAACTTCGCCATCGGCTACCGACCGCGTGCCGTCGCGATGAGTGACTTCGACGGCGACGGTGACCTCGACATCGCGGCCCCCAACTACGGCTCCGACAACGTGTCGGTGCTGCTGGGCGACGGGTCGGGGGGATTCGGCCCGGCCACGAACTTCGCCGCCGGTGAAGGAGCCGACTCGCTGGCGGTGGGCGACTTCGACGGCGACGGTGACCTCGATCTGGCCGTCGCCAGTGGCACGTCGGGCAGCGTGTCAGTGCTCCTGGGCGACGGATCGGGCGGGTTCGGTGGCGTGGCCGCATACGCCGCGGGCCAGGGGCCTACGGACGTCGTGGCCGGCGACCTCGACGGCGACGGTGACCTCGACCTGGCCTTCGCCAACGTCGACTCGGACCGTGTCACGGTCATCTCCGGTGACGGTACCGGAGGGTTCGGTCCCGTCGTTAGCTTCATTGTCGGCGACGCGCCGTTCTACATCGACGCCGGAGACCTGAACGGTGATGGCGCGCTCGACCTGGTAACCGCCAACATCAGCTCGAACGACGTCTCGGTGCTGATCAACAATGAGCCTCCGGCGGCGGTGCACGACGCCTACGAGACCGACGAGGACGTGACGCTGACGGTGACCGCGCCGGGCGTCCTGGGGAACGACGCCGACGACGACGCCGACTCGCTCAGCGCGGTCCTGGTGACCGGGCCCGCGCACGGCACCCTCACGCTCAACGGCGACGGTTCGTTCGCCTACACGCCCGATCCTGGCTACAGCGGCGCCGACTCGTTCACCTACAAAGCGAGTGACGGCACGATCGACTCCAACATCGGCACCGTGCATGTCACGGTCAGACCGGTGAACCACCCGCCGGACTGCGCGAGCGTGACGGGTGACCGGGCCAGTCTTTCGCCCCCCAACCACGAGCTGGTGCTCATCACGCTGACGGGCGGAACGGACAGCGACGGCGACCCGGTCACGATCACCGTCACCGGCGTCACGCAGGACGAGGCCATCAATGGGCTCGGCGACGGGGACACGGCGCCCGATGCGGTCGCCGGCCCGAGCGCCAACACCGTGTGGGTGAAAAGCGAGCGCGCGGCGAAGGGGGACGGCCGCGTGTACGTCGTCTCCTATACGGCGTCGGACGGCAACGGCGGAGCGTGTACCGGAGCTCACGTCGTCCGAGTACCTCGGGACCAGGCCAAGGGCGCGACCGCAGTGGACTCCGGCCAGACGGTGAACTCGTTCGGTCCCTGAGCCAGCGCCGTGCCCCTTTCGCGACCGGCCCCTCGTGACGAGAATCTGGGTCACGCCGGGCGTCGATAGGCGCCTCAACCGTCGAGGTTCGGCGGTCGGGCAGATCGGCTCGGCTTCGACGCAACGGGAGGTCGGCAAACGTGAGACGGCTGTTGCTGGTGGGTGGTGTCACGGATCGGCAGCCACGGTTGTCACGTCGAACCGCGAACCGATCGAGTGGCTGGGCCTGACGACCGAACCGTTGCTCGCGCAGTCGGCCATCGACCGGGCTGCAGTCGGCGGCTGACGAACTCGTCGACGGCGAGGCCTATCGTCCTCGCCAAAAGCCCGGGCTCGCACCTCTTGACCCGCTGCCCGCCGGGCGATCATCACGTCGCCGACGGTAATCGGACCCCGACCCGGTCCCATGCCCACTGGCGCAGTCCCGGTGTCATCATGCTGGCGGGCAACCGGTGACCGCGACGGTCCCGCCTACGGAACGGCGACCGGTGGTCCCCGCAAGGGGAACGGCGACCGGTGGTCCCCGCAAGGGGAACGGCCAGCGGCACACGCGGCCCCGCTCGCCGTTCGGACTACGTGACTGCTATGCCAGGATCTCCACCTACGGTGGCAGAGACGCGGGCGAGAAGGGAGCGGCATGGCTCTACCCGACCCCACCGATGTGGCTGCCTACGACGCGAAGCTTGCGAAGTCCACGATCGGGGGACCGAGACCTCTGATCGCTCCGATCGCGATCTACGACTACGACCCCAATTGGCTTCGGCTGTACGACGCCGAGGAAGCTCGGATTCGGGCCGTTCTCGGGGAACGCGTTGTTCGAATGGAGCACGCCGGCTCCACCTCGGTGCCGGGCCTGGCGGCCAAGGCGATCATCGACATCGTGCTCGAGGTTGCGGACTCGAGCGACGAGACGGGGTACGAGCCCGACATGGAAGCTGCCGGCTACGTGTTGAGGCTCCGCCTGACTGGTTCGAGCACCGGCTCTTCAAGGGACCGCACGTCGATATCAATCTCCATACCTTCTCCGCGAACTGTCCGGAGGTCGATCGAATGCTTCTGTTCCGCGACTGGTTGCGGGACAACGAGCTCGACCGCGATGCCTATGCACGTGCAAAGCGGCAGTTGGCGGCTCGCGACTGGAAGTACATGCAGCAGTATGCCGACGCCAAGACTGCCGTGGTCCTCGAGATCATGGCGCACGCAACGGACTGGTCGGCGGGGCGTCAGGAGCAATAGTCGGCGCGTTTTGCGAGACGACCACGCCCTCCGTCCCGCAAGCCGAACGGTGACCGGGAGGTCCCGGAGCCGGACCGGCGAGCGTGTGCCGGAGTCGGAACGGCGAGCGGGGCGCGCGGCACGCGCGTCCCCGGGGGTCCCCGAAGGGGAACGGCGAGCGGGGCGCGCGGCACGCGCGACCCGGGGGTGTCCCCGCAGCGGGAACGCTCCGCGTGGGTTCGGGTCAGATGCCGCGTGCGGTCAAGGAGCGTGTCCCGCAAGGGTGGTCCGGTGAATCGTCCCGGGAACGGGGGGCCATGCGGCCGGATACTGCAGCTACCTTCCGATCACATGGCGGTCCACAGCGAGCCGGAAGTGCGGTGCTTCATCGGACCCGGCGTCGAGGACCAATCGGGGAAATCCTTGCGTGCGGCAGACCTGGTCGACGGATGGCGACCTGGCGACGGCTTCGACACCCGGTCCTACCCGGCACGGGGGTCTGCTCAGCGTCGGGTGAAGTAGGCGTCGCGAAGGACGCTCGCTTCGAGCGACATCTCGTCGAGCCGGTGCTTGACGACGTCGCCGATACTCACGATCCCACAGAGCTCGCCCTGGTCGTCCAGCACCGGCAGATGACGGTGACGAGTCCGGGTCATTTCCGCCATGACGTGCTGGAGCAGGTCGTGCGTCGAGCAGGTAGGCACGTTGCGCGACATCACGTCGCTCACCCGAAGGTCGAGCAGCGCCGTCCCGTGCTTTTTCAGGCCTCGGACGATGTCGCGCTCGGCGATCGTCCCGCTAACCGTCCGCCCGTCTGGGGAGACCACCAGCGCGCCGATCCCGAGGCTCGACATCTTGTGGATGACGAGGCGAAGGTCGGCCTCGGGACTCGTCGTCTCGACCTGGCGACCCTTCGCCTTCAGGATGCTCTCCACCTTCACGACATCCTCCTTCCGCGCGCGAACTCGACATCGATCATGCGCCCCTCGTCGGGGAAGAGCAATGCCCGTACGGCCAGAGGTGTGGCGACGTACACAGGGTGTGCGAAGCCGCTCAGCATCGTCGAGCCCGTCGTGGCCGGCCCTCGCCCTGGCGGGCTTCATGCTTCTGGCCGGGAGCGCCCACTTCGTCGCTCCGAGGGCCTACGAGCGGATCGTCCCGCGGTTCGTCGGCAGTCCCGCCCTCTGGGTGCGTACCACCGGCGTGGCCGAGATCCTGTGCGCCGGGCTGCTGATCGGCCGGCGGACGCGCCGAGTCGGCGCACTGGCAACGGTCGCGGTGCTCGTCGTGGTCTTCCCGGCCAACGTCCAGATGGCGATCGACGGAGGCATTCCCAGCTATGGCTTCCCCCTGGGTTCGCCCGTGGTGGCCTGGGCCCGGCTGCCCCTTCAGGTCCCGCTGGTCATCTGGGCCTGGCGCGCTCGCTGAGCCACCAGCACGTGGGCCGTCCACGGGCCGAGCTCGACGAACAACCCCTGGTCGGCAATCTCCGCCGGGTCGCGCTCGAATTGCTCGCCGGTCAGCACGTCGGTGAACGTGCCACCCGACGGCAGCACGTGTACGCGGGCCGTGGCCCGCTCCCCTGAGTAGTTGACGACGACGGCGCTGTTCAACCCGTCGCCGTCGGCCCACGTCCACGCCAGCAGGCGCCGGTGTGAGTCGTTGTCCGGCCAGCCCGAGGTGGAGGCGAGCGCCCACTCGCCCCGACGGATGGTCGGAGCGGACGCCCATAGGCGGTGGTGGAAGGTCGCCAGGTCGTCCTCGGTGGCCTCGGGGGGCCGCCGGCCCAGAAGAACAGGGAGACGGATGCGGTAGCCCTCGGCCTGCCCTTCGTGCCACAGCGTGATTCCCGGCACCGTGGCGATCACGATGGCGGCGGCGCGGGCGACGGTCGGGCCGAAGGCTGTCGTGGCGCGGGGCTCGTCGTGGTTCTCGGTGAACCGCACGAGGCGGGCCTGGTAGGCGGGCGAGGCCTGGAGGTGGGCCCGGATGCCCTCGACGTCCCCACTGGCGAGACGGTCGTAGAGCCGCTTGTCGTAGCAGGCGTCGATGCCGAGGTCGATGAGCCGGGACTCGAGGTCCCAGTACGCCTCGGCCATGATCACG
>JBOGIC010000361.1:0-3553 GCA_050744985.1 Acidimicrobiales bacterium | reverse complement strand
GTCGTGGGCGCGGTGGCGCCCCCCTGGCGTTCGAGCGTGGGTGGCGCTTCGCCGAAGACACGGACCAGGGCCTCCCGCAGCGAGTTCTCCATGACGACCTTGTCGCCGAAGACGACGATCACCTTCTTCAACTGCGGCAGGGGCGTGCTGCCCTCGGCCTCGGTGTAGAGCGGGCGGACCCACAGCAGCGACTGCTGCACGGGGATGAGCAGCATGTTGCCGAGGGTGACCTTCGACCCCGACGTGTTGAGCAGCGTGATCTGGGAGGAGATATTCGTGTCCTGGTTGATCCGCGAGTTGACCAGCGCCGGCCCGTCGATCGGCCGGTCGCGGGGCATGACGTACGCCTCCAGTTGCCCGTAGGAGCCAGGGTCGCTCTTGGCGACGACGAACGCGGTGAGGTCTTTGCGGCTGTCGTCCTTGGAGAATGGGACAAAGGGCTGCAGGATCAGGAAGTCGGACTTCTCCGAGTCGGGGAGCCGCATCAGGAGGTAGTACGGGTCCATCCGGTCCTCGCGGGCGGGGCCGACGGTGGGCCCCTGGACGCTGGGGGCGAGGGGCGTGCCGCCGGTACCGCCCACCGACCCCGGCTCCTGGGCGATGTCCCAGGCGTCGGTGTTGTTGTAGAAGGCGCCCGGGTCGTTGATGTGGTAGCGCCCGTACATGTTGCCCTGCACCCGGAACATGTCCTCCGGGTACCGCAGGTGGCGGCGTAGTTCGTCGTCCATCTTCGTCTGGTCGGTGAAGAGGGCGGGGAACGCCTTGCGGTACGCCTGCACGATCGGGTCCGACGTGTCGGCCACGAAGAACGACATCGAGCCGTTGTAGGCGTCGATCACCACCTTCACCGAGTTGCGCACGTAGTTGAAGTTGGCGTTGAGGCCACTGCGCGTCGACAGCCGGCCCGTCTCGGCGCGCTGGGAGTACGGGTAGCGCGACGTCGTCGTGTAGGCGTCGTAGACCCAGTGGATCCCGCCTTGGTAGATGATCGGGTACGGGTCGCTGTCGAAGCGCAGGAACGGCGCCGCCTTGCGCACGCGCTCGTCGATGTCACGCATGTAGATCGCCCGCGAGTGGGGCCGGACGAAGTCGGAGATGAGCGGGTTGAGCTCGCCGAAGCGCAGCGCCAGCGCCGCCCTCCGCACCCACGAGGTCATCTGCACGCCGCCGGTTCCGTCGTAGGTGCTCGTCTTGTTGGCGCCGTCGGCCTGCGTGTAGTCGATCTCGGCCTGGTCGGTCTTGACGATGGCGTAGCCGCCCAGGTTCTGCCCGTAGTAGATCGCCGGCTGGGTGATGTCGGGCTTGCCGACCGGTGGCAGGTCCTTGACGAGGAAGACGGGGTTGCCGTCCTGCTCGACGCCGTTGGCCGTCGACATGACCGCCGCGTAGCCGTGGGTGTAGACGAGGTGCTGGTTGACCCATGACTGGGACGGGATGCCGTCGATACGCAGCTCGCGGGCGGACAGCAGGATCTGGTAGTTCGTACCCGTCTCGTCCGGGTAGCGGTCGATGTCGACGTCGTTGAACTGGTAGAAGTTCCGGATCTCCTGCAGGCGCTTGTACGTGCGGGTGACGACGCCCGGGTCCCACAGCCGCATGTTCTGCACGGTGGCGCGGTCCTGCTCGAGGTCGACGGCGGTCACCTGATCGTTGGCCGCGAAGTTCTTCACCACCACATCGCGCAGGTTGTAGGCCGTTCGGGTGGCCTTGATATTTCGGTCGATGTAGGGCGCTTCGCGCGTCGACTCCTGGGGCTGCACACGGAACTGCTGCACGAACGTCGGGATGGCGGCGCCGACCACGACCGATACGAGCGCCCACAGGCCGACCGAGATCATCGGCAGGATCCAGCCCCGCCGCAGGATGTTCACGAGGAACAGCCCGCAGGCGAACAGCGAGATCCAGAACAGCAGGTTGAGCGCCGGCAGCTCGGCCTTCACGTCGGTGTAGTTGGCGCCCTGCACGACGCCCCGTGTGGAGTACACCAGCTCGAAGCGGTCGAGGTAGTACCCCACCGCCTTGAGCAGGGCCAGCACGGCCAGCAGCACCGACAGGTGGGCCTTCACCTGCGGTGAGACCTTCTGCAACGGCGTCTGGAACCGGATGCCGCCGTTGAGGTAGTGCGCCACCGCCGTCACGATCAACACGATCACGAACGTCGCGAACAGCCAGTCGACGACGAATGTGAGGAACGGGAGGTCGAAGACGTAGAAGCCGATGTCCTTGCCGAACTGGGCGTCCTTGGCCGAGAAGGCCACGTGGTTGCGGAACAGGATCCACGCGTTCCACTGGCCGGCCGCCCCGGGCCCGGCGATGAGGGCGAAGACGGCGGCGATGATCACCCGCACGAGCCCCGCCTTCGATCCCACCGCCTGGTGGTACCGCTCGACCATCTCCTCCTCGGGGCCCATCGGCCGGAACTTGGGCGCCAGCAGGTCGGCGATGGCCAGGTTGGCCCACATCACGATGAAGAAGATGCCCGTGAAGACCAGACCGAGCACGATCTTGGCGCCCAGGGTCTGCTTCCAGACGCTCGTGATGCCGAGCTCGTCGAACCAGAGGTAGTCGGTGTAGAAGCCGGCGATGCCCCGCAGCGAGAACAGCAGCACGACGAGCGCGCCGATGGCGACGAGGAGGATGACTCGGCCTGAGGTAGAGCGCCGGCGGCGAGGCAGATCGGTGGGGGCGCGCATTAGCGCCAGACTACGGGACGTTCGGTAGAAGTAGGCAGCAGCAGCCCGGGTGGGCGGGCGGGTGGAGCTGGCCCGTCGGGTACCTCTCGCCCTTCACGACGGTCCCGGCCAGCTCGTTGTCGTCACAGTCGGGACACGGTGCCTCGTCGTCGACGACCCAGCGCAGCGGCGCGCCCTCGCCGTACGCGTCGTACGCGCCGCGCGCGAACGCGGCCACGACGTAGTGGCGGCTCAGACGCTCGACCTCCTGGACCCGCCACTGCCGGTAGACCGAGCTGACCGCTTCGGCCCGCTCGGACCGATCGTCGGGCTCCCCGCCCTCCAACGACCGCTCGAGCCGTTCCCGCAAGGGTTCGGCGATCTCGCGAGCGAGGGCCTCGGCCGTCTCGCGCCCCGCGCCCTCATCGGCCCGACCGGTGCCGCCCGCGAACGTCGCGCCCGCCCGCGCCGCCTCCTCGAGCAGGTGCTGGGCCGCCTCCCGGTAACGGCCGGCCTGCTCGTCGGCGGGGAGCAGCGGCGTGCCCTCGCGCTGGCGGCGCTTGCGCCGCATGCGGTCGAGCACCTCGTTCTGCTCATCCTGCAGGACCCGCTTCATGTGCCGGATCAGGTTGGCCTCGATCCGCTCGAGCGCCTCGTCGCGCCGGGCGCGCGCCGCCTCGTCGACGATCTCACGCGACGGTCCGGCGGCCCGGGGACGGGCCGGCGCGGGCGCCGGCGCCGGCGAGAGTGCCGGAGCGGGCGTCTCGGGGTCGGCGGACTCAGGCGCCTCCTCCGGTGCCGGCGGAGCGGACGGAGGAGGTGGCGGCGGTGGGGGTGGCACCGCGACGAGGGGCGGGGGGCCCGCCCTGGCGGCCTCGGCG
>JBOGIC010000360.1:0-2578 GCA_050744985.1 Acidimicrobiales bacterium | reverse complement strand
CGCACCGTCGACATCCCGGGCGTGATCCTCTCCGCGGCGGGGCTCACGACGCTCGCCCTCGCCTTGATCCAGGGCGCGACGTGGGGGTGGACCTCCACCAAGATCCTCGCCCTGTTCGCCGCCGCCGTGGTGTCGTTCGTGGCGTTCGCGATCGTCGAGCTCCGCTCGGCCAACCCGCTCATCGACTTCGGGTTCTTCCGCCGGCGGAACTTCACCGGGGCCGTGCTCGCCCTGTTCGTCATCGACTTCTCGTTCGGGGCGCTGCTGTTCTTCCTGCCGTCGTACTTCCAGGAGATCCTGGACTACTCGGCGGTCAAGGCCGGTGTCCTGCTGCTCCCGATGACGGCATTGATGGTCGTCGCCTCGGTGGTGGGTGGCCGCGTGGCCGCCAAGGGCGACGCCCGCACGCCGATCGCCATCGGGCTGTTCCTCATGGGGGTCGGGACGTTCTGGATCTCGACGATGACGACGGACACCACGTTCAGCACGCTCTGGCTCCCGACCCTCGTCGCCGGATGGGGCGTCGGCTTCGCAATCACCCCGTTGAACCTCGCCGCCATCAACTCCGTGTCGAAGGAGCACACCGGGTCGGCCTCGGGGATCCTTGTGACCCTCAGCGGCCTGGGTTCCACGCTCGGCGTCGCCGTCACCGGCGGGCTCTTCCAGCAGCTGTTGCTGAACCGGACCGTGAGCTACGCCCACGACGCCGGCATCACCATCACCAAGGCCCAGGCCAGCAACCTCGACGGCGTCCTGTCCGGCGCCCCCACCGGCACGGCGACGCTGCAGCAGGTCGCCGGGGCGAACAGCGCGGCCCTCGAGAATGCGTTCCGGGAGGCCTACGTCTCCGCTCTCGGCACGAGCCTGAAGATCGCCGCCGTCCTCCTCGCCGCCGGGATCGTCGTCACCATCGCCCTCATGCGCAAGGCGGCACCTGCCGACACCGGGCCCACCACACCCGTCCCCGCCCCGCCGACCCGACCCGCCCCGCGCCTCCCCCGCCCGGCTCCGGCGGCCGCGGGCGGCCCGGTCGGATATTCCCCGGATTGAGTGGAAAAACGCGTAGAGCGCGCTTTCCCACTCACGGGCGTGTCGGCGCCGGCGGCGTCCATCCTGGGTTGCGGCCGAGGAGACCGAGTACGCGGTGCTGAAGGGGCGCGTCGTCGGGGATGGGCACCGGCGGGCCGTACCACCCGTTGGCCCGCTGCCATTCCCAGTTCGCCGGGTCGCCGTTGAGCGAGCCCCACAGGAGCTCGAGCTCGGAGGGGTCGATGCTCGCATCCTGGCCGGTGGCCACGGCGAGGTCCCAGCCGTGCTGTGGGAGGTCGAAGCTGAGCGCCCAGTGGATGTAGGTCGCGACCTTCGGAGGGGTCGTGGAGTCGTCGAGGAGGCCTTCGATGACCTTGCGGTTGGCGCGAAAGGCGGCCCGCGGGCCGTCGAAGTCCGCAAACGCCGGGGGATTGGCCACGCCTTTGTCGCGGAGCACGCGGGCCGAGTGGTCGACGACATGCGCCACGACATCCTGCGCGCGCCACCCGTCGCACGGAGAGGGATCCGTCCAGCGCTCCGGCGGTGTGGCTTCGATCAACGCCGCGAACGCGTCCGCACGCCTGCGGTAGGCGTCCGCCAGCTCGGTCATGGCTCGAGGGTAGCCATGGCTGTGGCTGGCGGCCCCTTCGCCCTGCGGCCGTGAAACGGGCAATCCCATCCGACGCGTCGCTCGTAGAGATGGCTGACGGGCAACATTGCGAGGGGGCTCCATGCAAGCGAGGCGACGTACACCGCGGGCGGCAGCTGGTCTGACCTCCGCCCTTCTCCTCGTGGCGACCATGGTGGTCCTGGCCCCGGCTGCCTCGGCGGCCAAGGGGGGCAAGCCGTCGACGACAACGACGACGACGAGGGTGGGAGGTGGAGGGTCGCCCACGACCCCCACCGATCTGCGGGTGACGGGGACGACCGCGAGCACCGTGTCGTTGGCATGGAACCCGTCCACCGACAGTGGAGGCGTGACCCGCCTCCGGTACATCATCGTGGACAGCCGCGGGTTCAGCACCCTGGTGTGGCACCCGCAGACGACGGTCACCATGACGTCGTTGACGCCCGGCGCGACCTATTCGTTCCACGTCTACGCCGAGGACGAGCACTGGAACCGCTCGGGCAACAGCAACACCGTCACGGCCACGCTGCCGCTCGACACCACGCCGCCCTCGACACCGGTCATGTCAGTCGACGGCGTCACCCCTTCGCAGGTCTGGCTGTCGTGGACCGCATCCACCGACGACATCCCGCTGAACCGGTCGGCTACCGCCTGCTGATGGACGGCGCCCCCGCGGCCAACGTGTTCTGGCTCTCGGGTGAGCACGTCGTCGTGCGCCACCTGGCGCCGGCCACGACGCACAGCTTCATGGTCGAGGCGCGGGACGTGTCGGGCAACGTGGCAGCGAGCAACACGGTGTCGGCGACGACGCAGGCGAGCTCGGATACCCAGGCGCCCACCGTCCCCACGAACCTGCGTTGGATCGAGGACCGCGGCGACTGCGAGGTCGTCTTCGCCTGGGACCAGTCGACCGACAACGTC
>JBOGIC010000359.1:0-3212 GCA_050744985.1 Acidimicrobiales bacterium | reverse complement strand
CCCCGGGTCGCGCTGCGCGCGCCGCTGGCCGTTCCGCCAACGGGACGCGCGTGCCGCGCGCCCCGGGGGGCGTTCCCCTTGCAGGACGCGACGACGGCGTCGCCAGCTCCCGCCCGGCGCTTCTTCGGTGTCGCCGTGGCGTCCGCGAGGCTCCCCGAGCCGTCGATAGTTGCGGGGCCGATGAGTGCCGGTCCACTCGCGGCAACCGCTCGAGGATCCCGGTTCTTCGTGCGTCTGGGGCAGCCTGTCGGCGGCCACGACGAGCAGAAGTCGAATCGCGCCGGTGGCCCACTGGGACGTAGTCCCATCGAAGGGGGTAACTCTCCCGTGCCACCCCCGCCCGGTTCCACCATGCTGGAGGGCTGACGGTCGGGCAGGAGGTACACGTTTGACGGCCCACGAGAAGCTCCGAGTCTTCCTTGTCGAGGACAGCGATATCTACCGCGAGGGTCTCCGCGCGTTCCTCGAATCGATTGGGCACATTGACGTCGGCGGATCGCCACGAACCGTCGAAGTCGTGCGAGAAGCGCGCTCCAGGGCTGAAGCCGTCCAGTGGGTACGGGCCCTCCGGCCCGATCTCGTGCTGATCGACCTGCGCCTGCCTGATGCCACGGGCGTGATCAAGGCGCAGGAGGGCATCGCGGTGATCGGGGAGATCCGTGCCGCCGTCCCGGAGGCCGCGGTCCTCGTGGTCACCATGCGGCGGGAAGACCGGTGGACGCGCCAGGCAATCGACGCCGGTGCGAAGGGCTACATCGTGAAGGACTCCGACGACAACCGCTGCCAGATGCTGCTCGCCATCCAAGCTGTCGCCAACGGCGGTGCGTACGTATGCCCGTCGACGGCTGAGCACCTGAAGGAGGTCGTCGAACAAGACGGCCGAAAGGTCGCAGGACCGCTATCTGAGCTGAACGAAACGAACCTCAAGATTCTCGAGCTCGCCGCCAAAGGCCTAGAGAACGAGCTGATCGCCGCCACGATGGGATTGTCCGTGCACTCGGTCCGTAACCGGCTGTCGGAGATGAAGGCGCTGTTCCACGTGGGCGAGCGGGAGCTGCTCAACATGGCTCGCAAAGCGTTCATGCTGAACGGGTCGGGCGAGGGGTGACGTCGCCCCGAGGCCGTACACCTACGGCCGGCTGGGGGACGCGTTCACCTCGACGGACGCCGCGCCGTTTGTCACCACCAGGACGCATCCGGGGCGTCGGGCGCATTCCAGTTCCGCCTGGGCCCGGATGTAGTCCAGTTGCCCGGGTGTGAGCTCGGGAGCGCCCCGGAGCACCGCCTGGCTCTGGGCGTCGGACCGAGCCTTCTCCACGGCCAGCGCCGACGCCCGGTTGGCGTTGTACTGTTCGCGCACGTTGTCGGGAAGCGCCAGCTCCTTGATCACGAAGGAGAACTCGGGGCACACGGGAGAGTCCGGGTCGTAGGTCGGTCCGCAGAAGTACTCACCCCCCAGCACGGCGTTCACCCGTTGCTTCAGGGTGGATCCGATGGCGGCCTGCATGCTCAAAAGCGTCTCGGCGTTGGCGTAGATGTCCTCGGAGGTGTGCCGGCGGGCTTCGGCCTGGATGGCCGCCACGATCTGCTGCCGGAAGGTGTCGGCCAGCATGTGGTCCCAGCCGCCGCCGGGCACGAGGTCGGTGCACGTGTACCGCAGACAGATCTGCTCGAAGAAGCTCCGAAGGACGCCGGGCTCCGTGTTGAGCTTGAAGTACGTGGCGCTCTCCCACTCGGTCATCACCTTGTCGGAGGACGGCGCCCCGACGTACTCGGCCCGTCCACCGTTGCTCTGCTTCGGGTCCTTGGACATGATGTAGTTCCGCTGCGTGGCCGGGAGCATGTACAGGCGGTCGAGGAACCCGTAAAAGCGCGTGTTGGTCCCCGGCTGAACGATCTTCTCGAACCGCTCGCCCTCGATCGGCCCCCCTGAGTAGTGGAGCGCCACCTTGTCGACCGGGACATCCTTCCATCCGGCCACGAAGCCGCCCAGTCCCCCGACGGCGCTCAGCCCGAAGATGATGAGGACGACCATCGCCAGTAGGGGCACGCTCCTCGACGGATGCCGCATCGTGTTCACCGGTTCCTCCTGTCTCCTGAACGGATCGCCGGTGCGAGCCCGCCTGTCGGGTCGCACCGGCGATCGGCCTCCGCCGTCCTGGTCAACGGGTGCGGTCGGCTCTAGGCCCAGCCGAGCAGCGTCCAATTGCCGCAGTACTGGTCAGCGCCATACTGGCCATTCCGGAGGCAGACCTGCGCCCAGATCTGGGATCCCTCCGGGACCCCCGGCGTCCTGGAGGCGCAGGTCCCGTAGCCCCCTGCCGCATGCAGCGCCTCACCAGTGCTCCCCGGGAAGGCAAAGCGGGCGATCGCCCGCAAACCGTCCGGGGCGTTGTCGCACACGTAGACCACCTCGCTGGCGTCAGGGTTGTTCCAAAAGCCGGCATAGCCGCCACCATTGCTGGCCCAGGCCAGTGCCGACGCGTCGGCCGGGGCCTGGCCGAGCGCGAGACCGGCGGCGGCCGCCAAGGTGGCCGCGAGCAGTGCGACGATCCGCTTGGTCCGTGCCCGCCGTCCGGCAATCCGTTGTGTGCGCTCCTGAATCATGGTTCCCCCTTGTGATGTGCGGTGCCGGATCGGCACCTGCGGTCTGTGTGACCGTCGAGGTGATCGTGATGGCGGAGCCGTCCCCGATCGAGGGAGCCAGTCCCGGAGTTCCCGGGCGATCGACCGTCCGGTCGCCGGCCACTCCGGCCATCACCTGGGACGCCATCCCCGGCGTCGGTGTACCTGTCCCGATCGGGACCGAGCCACATGGGCCATGCTGGAGAAGATGGCGGACATCCGCGCCGGCCCTTTGTGCCGGCGGCGCAGCACCATGCGGAGGCCTGTCCTCGTCGTCTGTCTTCTGATTGTTGGTCTCCTTGCCGCGTCGTGCGGGTCGAGCGGGATCCGCCTGGGATTCGGTGACCCCGAGGCGACGACCATCACGTTGGCCCTCGACGTTCAAGAGGACGAAGCACGTGCCATCGCCGAACTGATCGATCGGTTCGAACGCGCCTCGAAGGGCCGCGTCAGCGTGGAACTCATGGCCCGTTTCCGGGACCGGCCCAGAACCGTCAACCTCGTGGCCGTCAGTGCCAGCGACATGCGGTCCGTCTTGCGAGAGCACCGCCCGCGCATCCACCTGTTCGCTCAGGACAACGTGGCAC
>JBOGIC010000358.1:0-4216 GCA_050744985.1 Acidimicrobiales bacterium | reverse complement strand
GGCCGGCGGTTCCAGGCGTGATCCCGGCCGTCACCCTCGCCGGCGTCGCCGTGGCCGTCGTGGCGGGACTGCGCTCGACGTGGTCGCCGTGAGGGGAGTCGATGCTGGCCAGCATCCACCCGCTCGGGGAGCGGAGCCGCAGGCAACCCTGGAAGCTCACGGTCGGTGCCTACCTGATCGGCACCGTGGGCGCGGCCGCCGCCGTCGGCCTGGGGCTGGGCTGGCTCGGCAGCCACCTGCACCCCCCATCCGCCGGCCTGGCCGTGCTGATCGGGGGCCTGGCGGCGATCGGCGTGGTGCTCGACCTGGGCCCGGCCGGCCTGACCGTGCCGACGATCCACCGGCAGGTCGACGAGGAGTGGCTGTCGCAGTACCGGGGCTGGGTCTACGGCGGGGGGTACGGCGTGCAGCTCGGCCTCGGGGTGGTCACCGTGGTGAACAGCTTCACGATCTACCTGGCGCTGGTGCTGGCCCTGCTGGCGGGCTCGGGTGGCGCAGGGCTGCTGGTGGGGACGGCCTTCGGGCTGGCGCGGGGGGCGACGATCCTGGCCGCCGCCGACGTGCGGGACCCGGACCGGCTGCACCGCCTCCACCGGCGCCTCGCGGCGTGGGAGCCGGCCTCGCGCCGCCTGGCCGTCGGTGTGCAGGCCGGGGTGGCCGTGGGAGCGGTCGCGGCGATCGCGGGAGGCGGATGAGATGGCCGAACTGAGCGGATTGGGGCTCTCCGTCGACCTGCCCGACGGCTGGGACGGCCGCATCTACACGCGCGACGAAGCGGGCGGCACCCGCGCCTCGCTGCACGGCGCCACGTTCCCCCTCCCCGGCATGCGTGGCGACTACGGCAGCGGGGCCGTCGAGATGATGGGGCCGGAGGACGTGCTCGTCGTGCTGCTCGAGTTCGACCCGTCCAGCACCGGTCAGCCGTTGTTCGCGGCGCAGGGGTTCCCGACGCTGTACCCGACCAACTTCACCCAGCGGAACCTGCAGCGGCCCATCGCCGGCCAGGCCGGGGCGCAGTGGTTCTTCACCGAGGCCGGCCGCGCCTTCTGCCTCTATGTCGTGCTGGGCCTCCTCACCGACCGCGACCGCCTGGCGCCCCTCGCCGCCGACGTCGTGGCCCGCATCCGCGTCGTCTGAACCGCGCTGCTCATCTCAAGGTCACCGTATGCCGGTCGATAACCACATGACATGAGGGATGCCCGGGCGGGCGTCCCCCGACCAACTCGGGCGGAAGGGCGACGGTGGGACTGACGCGACGGAGCCGACGGTGGCGTTGGTCGGGCTGCGGCACCCGCGTGCTGGCCGTTGCGGCGGTGTGCCTCGCACGCGAGGCCCAGGCTGGGAGGGCTACAGGTACGAGTGCGGCTGAGGGCGTGCAGCCGACGTTCGACTACGCGGTCTGGGCGGCCAACGGCGCCGCGCTGAGACCAAGAAGAAGGAGCTGATCGGCGACTACGGCAACGGCGGCGCCGAGTGTGCCCCGGCGGGCGAGCCCGAGCGCACCCAGGTGCATGACTTCGTTGACCCCGCCGGTGGGCAAGGCCATGCCCTATGGCATCTACGACCTGGCCAACAACGAGGATGGGTGAGCGTGGCGACGTGGCCGACACCGCCGAGTTCGCCGGAGAGTCAATCAGCCGCTGGTGGGACCAGATGGGCCGGACACGATTCCCCAATGCGGACCGGCTCCTGATCACCGCCGACGGCGGCGGGTCGAACGGCTATCGCGTGCGCGCCTGGAAGCTGCACCTCGCCGCCCTGGCCGCCGAGACCCGGCTGCGCATCACCGTCTGCCACTACCCGCCGGGTACGTCCAAGTGGAACCGCATCGAGCACCGGATGTTCAGCTTTCATCACCGCCAACTGGCGCGGACGGCCGCTCGTCAGTCTGCGCACGATCATCGAGCTGTTCTCCTCGGCCACGACCGCGACCGGGCTCGTCATCGAGTCAGCCCACGACCCGATTTCGTACCCCACCGGAGTGCACGTCACCGACGCCGAGCTGGCGGCCGTCGCTCTGAGCCCCCACGACTGGCACGGCGACTGGAACTACACCATCAACGCCCGATCAGACGTGGCGTGACCCCTAACCCCTCAAGACCGGTTCGGGACGCGGCTGTGCCGTAGTGGGGCGAGTGAGAATCGGAGCACGGTGCAGGATGCTGGGTTGTCGGGCTCGTCAAGTCCTATGGACGAGCACGAGAGGCTCCGGGTGGGTGCCACCGCACGGCGACTGTGCGACTATCCGCCATCCTAAGAATGCCAAAGGCCCACCGCAAAAGAGAAGGCGAGCATGCGTATTTGACCATTGGACCATCGCTCGCCGATGGGCGCATGGGTCCCTTCAACCGGTTTATCCACCTGTTGTGTTCGACCCTAGGACGGCAGGATCAAAAGTCCGCTGCCTCCGACAACAGCACACGGCACGCCGATTATGAACATCGCTCGCGCGAATCTTAGATAGGGCCCGCTTGGCTCGTCGTCATCAGGCACTTTGCTCTGAATGTAGTTCCTGATTCCTATCATCAGGCAACAAACTCCCAAAGCAAAGACGCCACCGAACGCATTCCTCATCATTGCCACGCGGAGACTAGAAGAGTCGTTTTGCTAGGTTCCAACCGGCCCCAATTGCGTTTCCAATGGCCTTCGCATTCTTCGCCTTCAAAAACGTGCCGGCAATGCTGAAGCCGGAGTTGAAAGCCACCGTTTGAAGATCACTTCCACACTGCCCACCAAGGTCGAATGAAATGGAACATTCTATATACGCGCTTCCGGCATCAATGATGTTGCCCGCCTTGCTCAAGCCACCAGCAGCAATCGCGCAATCCACGCTACAAGGCGTGAAGCTCAAGGCGGCAGAGCTGAGCGTAAGACTGTCGACGACACCTGAGGCGATATCGAGATTGTATTGGACCGCCTGTACTGGTCCTTCCGGGAAGGGTGCATTATCGGGAGCGCCGACCGGAACTCCCGACCCACTGACGATCGTGGCTTCTGGTTCGGGGGCTCTACAAGCCTTGAAGGGATTTCCGACGAGACCGCATAAACCGGTTAGGTCGTATCCATTGACCGGATCCGCAAAGGCGTAGTCGTAGCCGTTCGCTGATCCACCGGTAACGGGGTCGACCGACAGGAACCGGCCGAGAGCAGGCACATATGGGCGTGCGCCCATCTCGATCGTGGCGATCGAGCCCGCGTGCTCCAGCGGGCGCTGGTGCTGGCCAAGCCAGCCGTAGTCGAAATTGCCCGTACCGTCGTCGAGGAGCGGGCCCAAGACTTTGCCGTCGGGGTCATAGCGAGTCGATCCCTGAACGGTTCCGGACGCGTTGGTTGTGGCTATTACGTCCCCGTGAAGGTTGGGATAGGCCCAGACATCGCCCGCCGGGCGTTTGGCGACAAGGACGCCTCCATGAAGCAAGACCGTGGTCTCTTTCAAAGTGCCCAAGAGGTTGAAGCTCGGCGAATCGCCCGGTCCGCTGAAGCCGTACCTGACGGTCGTGGTCCCCTCCTTGCGGGAGATGATCCGGTTCGTCGCGTCGCGGCCGTATTCGACCGTGACCGTCGGGGTCACAGTGCGCACGTGGCGGTCAGCGGCGTCGTACGTGAGCTGCTGGTCCCCGAGAGTTGTGGTGTTCCCGTGGCCAATGGGGGAGCGTCCGTTCTCGTCGTAGCCGATGGTACCGACGGCCTGCGGTCCCGAACTCGAGACCAGGCGGTCGGCGACGTCGTAGCAGAAGGTGGTCTTGTTCCCGTTGTTGAACTTGATCGAGCTGCGGTTGGTGTTCTTGCCCGTGCCTGTAACGCTACAAGCGGGCTCATCGCCGAAGCCGTAGACAAGGTCGTTCCCGGGCGCAGAGCTCGAAGTCAGCCGCCCGACGGCGTCGTAGCCGTAGGTGCGCTGACCCAGCCCGTCGACGGACTCGCTCACGACCTTGCCCGACTGGGACCGATCCGCTGCGCTGCCGGCGATGGCGGTGTTGCCGTTGGTCGACCACGACAAGGCCGAGAGGGCGCCGGTGCGGGGATGGTAGGAGAGGCTGCCCTTGGTGCCGTTGCCGCCGGATGGCCCGAAGGGCCCGATCAGCGCGGGTGTCGGATACTCGACGGCTACAAGCCGGCCGGCGGTGTCGTAGCCGTTGGCGGGCACCGAGGCCAAGACCTTCCCGTCAAGGCTCTGGCTCGTGACTCTGCCGGCCTTGTCGTACGTCGACGTACG